>CAYGZI010000636.1:0-3465 GCA_964354245.1 uncultured Planctomycetaceae bacterium | reverse complement strand
GCTTCCTCTTTCGATTGGCCGGCTGAGGTACAGCCGGGCAACTCCGGGCACCACACTGCCCAGTCGCCCGTTTCAGGGTCCTGTTCCAGAACCGCGCGCCAGTGCATCGTGACTTCCCCTCCAACGTTCTCTTGGGACGCTCAGCCGTTGTACAGAACGCCATAGCCTTGGGCCCATAGAACTATTCTCCGCTCCAGGATCCTTCTCGGCAAGGGCCGGTTCGGAGTGTACGCGGGATTTTCGGGACTCGACCCGTCGCGGCTGTCGGTTCGTGCCCGGCAGTCCGTGCATCGGCAAGGCGTCCGACGGCGGCGACATCGGCTGCCGCTTTACGCCCGAGATGATCGAGCTCTGCAAGGTCGCCCTCGACCTGCGCCGCAAGGGGATCCTCAAGTTTTAGGGGTCGTAGCACAGGCTTCCAGCCTGTGGCTTCTTGTGCGTCCGGAGCGAGCGCCGTAGAAACGAGCACAGGCAAGATGCCTGTGCTACGAATAGAACCCCTTCAGCCCCGTAGCCTCGAAGGCGTTTGGGAAGTGCTCGATCGTGGGTCGGCGCTGGCCGGCGGGCCAGGTGACGGCCACCACGTCGAAGCGGGCCGGGCACTCCATGAGGCGATGACGCTTGAGATAAGAGAGGGCCAGGCGGGTCAGGCGGCGCTGCTTGGGCTCATCGACCGCCTCGGACGGATGGCCCGCGTCGGCTGAATCGCGGGTCTTGACCTCGACGAAGACCACCGTCCGGCGGTCCACGGCCACGAGGTCGATCTCGCCCAACGGCGAGCGGTCGCGCGAGGCGAGGACCTTGTAGCCCAGGCGTCTGAGGTGGCGGGCGGCGGCCCGCTCGCCGCGGACGTCCAGCGGCTTGGGGGCCACCAGCCGGCGCCACCAGGCGGAGAGTGCGGATCGAAGGCCCATGGGACCGCCCTTATGGGAAATGCCGAATGACGAAAGCCAAATGACGAAAGAATGACGAAAGCCAAATGACGAAAGAATGACGAATGACGAAGCACGAAACAGAGCGACTGTGCTATTCTGAGCTTCGTGCTTCGTCCTTCCTTCGACATTCGTCATTCGACATTCGTCATTCGGACGCGGCCTTCTTCTTACTTCGCCGGGACGGCTTCTTGGCGGCCTCTTGGACGCGGCGGTCCTTCAGACGCACCGCCTTGCCCACGCGGTCGCGGAGGAAGTAGAGCTTGGCGCGGCGCACCACGCCGGAGCGGGTGACGACCACCTTGGCGATCCGCGGCGAGTGCAAGGGGAACTTGCGCTCGACGCCCTCGCCCTGCACGATCCGCCGCACGGTGAACATCTCCCGAGTGCCCGAGCCGCTCCGGGCGATCACCGTGCCGGTGAAGACCTGGATCCGCTCCTTGTCGCCTTCGAGGATGCGGCAGTGGACGTCCACCGTATCGCCAATATCGAATTTTGGTACCTCTTGCTTCATGCTGGCCTTCTCGACCAGCCGCATTACTTCCTGGCTCATGGTTCTCCCTTTCTGTAGTCGACCGGCCGCTGCCGGGTGGTGTTCATCCTTCATTCTTTTCGACGCTTTTCGATCCGCAGCCGCCGGTTCTCCTCGCGCCACCGGGCGATCTCGGCGTGGTCGCCGCCCAGCAGGACCTCGGGCACCGCCAGGCCGCGAAACTCGCGGGGCCGCGTGTACTGGGCATACTCCAGCAGCCGCTCGCCGCCCGAAAACGAATCCGACCGGCTGCTCTCCTCGTCGCCCAACACGCCCGGGACGAGCCGGATCGCGGCGTCGATGACCACCATCGCCGCCGCCTCGCCCCCGTTGAGAACGTAATCCCCGATGGAGATTTCGTCCGGCTGGAGGATCAGGCGGATCCGCTCGTCAAACCCTTCGTACCGGCCGCACAGCAGCACGAGCCGCCGTCGTCCGGCCAACTCCTCGACGGCCGCCTGGTCCAGGCGCCGCCCTTGCGGCGTGAGCATCACCAGGTGGCCCTCCTCGGGCGCCATCGCCCGGACCGCTTCGACGCACAGGACGGCCGGCTCGACCCGAATCACCATTCCGGGGCCGCCGCCGAAGGGCCGGTCATCCACCTTGTTGTGTTTGTCCGCGGACCAACCGCGGATGTCGTGCAAATGGACTTCGATCAGGCCCTGGTCGATCGCCCGCCGCAACAGGCTCTCTCCCAAGTACCCGCTGAAGATTTCGGGAAAGAGGGTGAGGACGTCGAATCGCATGGCCATCGAAGTAGGTGGCGGGTGGTGGGTGGCGGGTTTACGCCAGTTCCCCCACGCGCCACCCGCCACGCGCCACCTCCCTGCCTGGGTCAACCGTCCGACGCTTGCTCGGCCGGCTCGGCTTCCTCCTCCTCATCATCAGGGGGCACCGTCGCCTGGGCCGTCTGGAGCAGCTCCGGCGGCGGAGTGCGCCGGCGCCGATCCTGGGCCAAGCGGTCCAGCGCCGCCTTCTGTTTCTCCAAGTGGGTCCCGCCCGGCCCGTATTTCTTTATCAGAATCTTGACCTTCTCCGTCGGCTGCGCCCCGACGCCCAGCCAATACTGGACCCGCTCCGCGTTGAGCACCGCCCGGGCGTCCGTGTAGGGAACCATCGGGTCGTAGGTGCCCAGCTCTTCGAGGGCGCGGCCGTCGCGCGGGACGCGGGCGTCCATCGCGCAGACGCGATAGAACGGGCGATGCTTCCGGCCCAACTTCTTCAAACGAATACGCACTGCCACGGGATGCTACTCCTTCTAGCTATCAGCTTTCAGCTATCAGCTTTCAGCTAACAGCCCAGCGACTTCTGATAGCTGATAGCTGACGGCTGATGGCTTTGGGGGTCAATTACCGTTCGGGGGTTGGTTTCGCTTTTCTCTTGACTCGCGCTTGTGGCGGCGCTCCTCGCGCTCGCGATCCTTCTTGAGCCGGGCCCGCTCCTGCGGGGACAGTCGCTTGCCGGTCCCTTTCTTCTCCTTGGCGAGCATGGCGGCGGGATTGCGGATCATGGTCTGGCCGAGCTGCTGGGCGGCCTGAATCCGCTGGCGGAAGGGCATCCCCGCCATCTTCTTCATCATGTCGGCCATGCCGTCGAACTGCTTGACCAGGGCATTGACCTCGTGGGGCTCCACGCCGGCCCCGGCGGCGATCCGCCGCCGGCGGCTCTGATCGATGAGCTTGCTGGGGTTGCGGCGCTCCTCGGGGGTCATCGAGTCGATGATGCCGCGCGAGCGGCGCATCTCCGTCTCCGCGTCCGCGTCGCCCACGGTCTTGCCCACGTCGCCCATCCCGGGGATCATGCTGAGCAGCTTGGTAATCGATCCCAGCTTCCCAACCTGGTCGAGCTGCTTGCGGAAGTCGTCGAGCGTGAACTGGCCTTTGCGGAGCTGCTCCTGCTGCCGGAGCATCTCTCCCTGGTCGAACTTCTGCTGGGCCTGCTCGACGAGCGAGAGGATGTCGCCCATGCCCAGGATGCGGCCGGCCATGCGGTCCGGGTGGA
>CAYGZI010000635.1:0-3467 GCA_964354245.1 uncultured Planctomycetaceae bacterium | reverse complement strand
CATTTCTCATTTCTCATTCTTCACTCGTCACCCCGTCACCCCGTCACCCCGTCACCCCGTCACCCCCTCACCCCCTCACCTCGTCACCTTGTCACCCCATCACCC
This sequence comes from uncultured Planctomycetaceae bacterium, assembly GCA_964354245.1. Classification (GTDB taxonomy): domain Bacteria; phylum Planctomycetota; class Planctomycetia; order Pirellulales; family Thermoguttaceae; genus CAYGZI01. The sequence goes on along the minus strand of CAYGZI010000635.1, from coordinate 3,362 downwards.
CCTCACCTCTGACTTCAGAAAGGAGCTTCCGTCATGCTGCGCTGGCGTGCCACCTGCGATTCCCACACCTGTGAGTGGTGTCTGGGCCTCGACGGATGTTTCGACGGCGACGGCTGGGATTCGTCGTTGCCGCCGAACGGCGATGCTTTCGACGAGCTATTGATTTCGTCGTCAGGAACGGCTCTCGTGGGGCCGCCGCCGCTTCACTACGGATGCCGCTGCTGGGTCGAGGACGACGGGACCTCGACCAGCTCGGGCGAGATGCCGCCTTCGTCCTCCGGCGTTCTCTGAGGGACGAAGCGGTGACGGGGTGACAAGGTGACGGGGTGACGGGGAACAAGGTGACAAGTGAGAGATGAGAAATGAGAATTGAGAAATGAGAATTGAGAAGTGAGAAATGCAAAGCGCAAATCTGCACTTCTCAATTCTCATTTCTCATTTTGCACTATTCGCCACCATTCATTCCGTCACCTTGTCACCCCGTCACCCCTCGTCCCTCGCCCCTTTCCAAAAACTCGCCTTGAAATTGGGCCAGCGATTCTGCTAACGTGACACTCAATGATGACGCTCGTGCAAACCTCCGCGAACCGGCAGAAAGTGGCCCTGTTGCAGGCGGCCTTGGCGGAGCTGCTTCGCGAGTCGCTTCAGCGCGGCTTTCACGGGACCGCCGGCGTCGAGGTAAGCGTCCAAGACGGCACCATCCAGCACATCCGCCGAAAGGTCGAACGGCTGGAAAAGTAGGTATCCCACGAGCCTGCCTCACGCAGGTGTCCCGAGGAGCCCGGCCGGAACCGCGATCGGTTCTTGCCGGGCCCTTTTTGTCCTTGCGACAAGGAAACAGTGCATGAACGAAACGCTCCAGGAGTTCGTCAACTCGCGCGGCGTGGCGATCCGCGTGGATCGCCCCCAGAGCGTTGTCCGGGGCGTGAAGATCCTCGGACTCCAGTCGCGCAACGGCCGGGCCTATCTGCCCGAGGCGCTCGCCGAGGCCGTCCGGCTCTACGAGGACGCTAAGGTGAACGTCAATCACCCCAAGGGTGATCCCTCCACGCCGCGCGATTATCAGGACCGCATCGGAACGATCCACAACGTGGCCCTGCGGCCCGGCGAAGGGCTCTTCGGCGACTTCCAATTCAATCCCAAACACGCCCTGGCCGAGCAGCTCCTCTGGGACGCCGAGCACGCGCCCGAAAACGTCGGTTTCTCCCACAACGTCGAGGCCCGCGTACGCCGCTCCGGCGACAGCGTCGTCGTGGAAGCGATCCTCCGCGTGCAAAGCGTCGATCTGGTGGCAGACCCGGCCACGACCCGCGGGCTGTTTGAATCCGCGGACAGTAAGGAACAGGTATCCGATGGCGGCGGGCACCCACCGTCGCCCCCGGCCACTGAGCCGCACGGACCGGCTTGGGAACAAGTGACGGTCGAGGGGTTGAAGCACGAGCGTCCGGACCTGGTCGATGCGATCCGCCAAGGGCAAACGGCTGAGCTCGCCCGGCTTCAGGCCCGGATCGACCAGCTTGAGGCCGCCGAGGCGGTCCGCGAAAGAAGCGTCCGCGTGCGCCAGTTGCTCCAGGAATTCAAGCTTCCCGATCCGGAGACCGCCGAAGGCTGGGCCAAGTCGCTGGTCGGGCCGCGATTTCTCGAGGCCCTGCTGGCGGCCCCCGGCGAAGAGGCGATGCGCGAAATGATCCGGGAGCGGGCCGAGCTGGTCCGCAGTGCGGGAGCTTGGGGCGCCGCATCCCCGCCCAACGACCTCCGGCCGCGGTCCCGCGACCAGCTCTTCGATCTGGTCGGGCCCGCGGACGTGAAGGAGTTCGTGGAAGCGATCACGTGAGAAGAGGGGCGGGGGGTGAGGGACGAGGGACGAGGGAAGTGAAAAGTGAACAGTGACAAGTGACAAGTGACAAGTGAAAAGTGAAAAGTGCAAAGTGAGAAGTGAGAAGTGAGAGTCCGTTCCGCAGTTTGCACTTTGCATTTTGCACTTGTCACTTTTCACTTCCCTAGTCCCTAGTTCCTAGTCCCTAATCCCCAGCCCCTAGCCCCTCCAAAACGATTCCTCTTCAATCAGGAGAAAACCCAGTGAGCGACAAGATGCGTTGGCGATACGGCGACACCAATCCCGTGGTGGCCGCGGTCGATTCCGCGATCGAGATCGAGATCGGCGACCTGCTCTACCTGGACACCGACGACACCAAGCCGGCCTCGTCCCAGGCAGACCAGGGGACCGAAACGGCGAACCAAGAGCTGTTTGCCGACAAGTTCTTGGGCGTGGCCATGCAGCGGAGCCCCGCCGGCGATACCGACCCCATCCGCGTGGCCACCACCGGGGTCTTCGAGTACGACTGCCCGAGCGGCACGTTCGAGCTGGGCGATTTTGCCGGCGCGGACGAGAACGCCGCCGGCAATGCCCTGCTGGATCAGCAGGTGGCCAAGGTGACGGCGAGCAAATACGCCGTCGGCCGCGTCGCCAAACGCGTCCCCGCCGCAGCGACCAGCGTCCTCGTGGACGTCCGCTCGACGGTCATGACCGGCGGCGTCGAAGGCGGCAGCCCGAGCGGAGTGTGAGAACAGGGGCCAGGGGCCAGGGGAAAGTAGGTGGTAGATGGCAGGTGGCATGTAGGGTTCCCCACCTACCACCTACCACCTACCACCTACCATCTGCCCACTAACATCCAACCTCTTCCTGCAAGGAGACTTCTTCCGTGGCAACGATCCGTTACCGAGAAATCAAACGCCGCTACCAACTGGACGGTCCGGACAAGACGGTCCAGCACCTCCGCGAGGCCCTGACCCAAGGCCAGCTCAAGCCCGAGGACTTCAGCCTCCGCGATCTGGCCGAGGGGCTCGTGCCCGAGGGCTGCGAGTGGGTCCGCATGTTGGACCCGCGCAATGCCGGCGGCGTCCACCTGTTGGAGGCCGGCGAAGCGGTCGATTTGACCGCCTTCCTGAACGTCACCGGCCAGGTGATCTACTCCAAGATCCTCGAGGGTTACACGCAAGAGGCCTTCGTCGTGTCGAAGCTCGTGGACACCGTCCCCACGCGTCTGGACGGCGAGAAGATCCCCGGCATCGGGCGGATCAAGGGCGAGGCCACCGAGGTCCATCCCGGGATGCCCTATCCGCACGTCGGCTTCGGCGAGGACTACATCGAGACCCCCGCCACGACCAAGCACGGCCTGATCGTTGCGGTCACGCGCGAGGCGATCTTCTTCGACCGCACCAACCTCGTCCTCAACCGCGCCGCCGAGGTGGGCGAGGTGCTCGGACTGAACAAGGAGAAGCGGCTGGTGGACCTGGCCATCGGCGCGACCAACAACTACAAGTGGAAGGGCACGGCGTACAACACCTACTACGCCTCGGGC
>CAYGZI010000634.1:0-3478 GCA_964354245.1 uncultured Planctomycetaceae bacterium | reverse complement strand
CACTTTCCCGAGCGGCAGGGGTTCGACGTTTCGGTGGTCACGGCCGGCCGCCATTTCGGGTCGCTCGTCCAGAGCCCGCCGCCGCAAAAGCTGCCCGACGAGACGTACCTTGCCGAGTTCCTCACCGACCGGGCGGTGAAGTTCATCGAGGAGAACAAGGACCGGCCGTTCTTCCTCTACCTGTGCCACTATGCCGTCCACATCCCGCTGGAGGCCCGGGAGAAGCTCATCGCCAAGTACGAGGCCAAGGCGAAGGCCCATCCCGGCACGCGGCACAACAACCCGACCTACGCCGCGATGGTCGAGCACGTCGACCAGAGCGTGGGCCGGGTGATGGAGACGCTCCAACGGCTGAAGGTCGCCGACAACACGGTCGTGGTCTTCTTCTCCGACAACGGCGGGCTGTCGGTCAAGGAGGGCCCCAAGACGCCCTCGACCACGAACGCCCCGCTTCGGGCCGGCAAGGGCTATCTCTACGAAGGCGGCATCCGCGTGCCTCTCATTGTCTCTTGGCCCCAGGGGATCAAGCCGGGAAGCGTTTGCGACGCGCCGGTTTCGAGCGTCGATTTCTATCCCACGATCCTCCAGTTGGCCCGGGCCAAAGGCGATCCCAAGCACGTACCGGACGGCGAAAGCATTGTGCCGCTACTCAGGCAAACCGGCACGCCGCGCCGCGATGCCCTCTACTGGCATTACCCGCACTTCAGCAACCAGGTCGGGATGCCCGGCGCAGCGGTGCGCCAGGGCGATTGGAAGCTGATCCGCTTCTACGAGAGCGAGCGCATGGAGCTCTACAACCTCAAGGAGGACCCGGGGGAGAAGATCGACCGGGCCGGAAGGGCCCGCGGCAAGGTCGCCGAGATGCGTGGGATGTTGGACCGCTGGCTGGGCGAGGTGGACGCCACCATGTGCCCTCCGAATCCCGACTACGATCCTGCCAAGCCGCTCGGCCAATCCTCCGAGGGCAAGGCAAAGGCGAAGGGGAAGGCCAAGGCGAAGAAGTAGCCGGGCTATTGACGCTTGTACACTATCCGCTAGAATGATGGGAGAGGGGGCGGGCTTGCCTGGGATTTGGGCCGGTGAGGACCGGACTGGAGCCCGCGTCCGGCAGTCTTCTGGCGGAGAACCGTGCCATGGACGAAGAGGTGGTGACTGAAAGGAGCGAGGAGTCGGAGCGGCCTGGCCAGACGGAGGAGATCCCCACCATCGGGGAGGTCCTCGCCGAGTTGCTGAGCCAGTACTGCGTGAAGTTTCCCAGATGTCGGGTGACGATCGTCGAGGGTGGGCCGCCGGTCTGTGCAGCGCCCTGAGCCCGGCTGTGCCAGGTAGTCGGCTCAAAACAGGTCGAACATCTGCTCGCCGCCGTGATCGGGGTTGCCGATGAGCCTGCGCCCCGAGGCATCGACCACGAAGTCGAGCAACTCCAGGGGAACTTGCCCGATGAGCACGGGGCACTCGTCGGGAAGTTCGCCGACTTCAGCGACGCACTCACGCCCATCGTGTCGATCTCCATGGTTGGCCTCCTTCAACTTGTGAAGCACCACCGCCATCATAGGGCCTTACGGCTGGGTAATGCAAGCCACCTTTGCGGTGGGGTCGGTCGGCGATCTCGGCCGGCACTATCGGCAGATTGCGTCCATTGCCCCGATCCGGAGTTGTCCTTGTTGCCGGTATCTCTGATGCGCCCAATCCCCACTGGTAGCAGTCGCACCGGATGCGCGGCCGATCTCCCCTTGTCCCTGCCGGTTGGTTGTACTGCGACGGACATTCCCGCTACTTCTATGGGGTAAACCGAAAGGGCGCGGCCGCCAACATTCGGGTCATCCCCATTGGCAAGCCGATGCTGTCGAGGTACGGAGTTCCCGGAGTAGGGCACGGACGCGCCCCGGGTTGATGCCGACCAGACAGACTTCCGAAGTCTCCAAGACTTCGGAAGTCTTCGAGGTAAGACTCTGGCGTCGTGCTGGCGTCCATGCTCACGAAGCGAAATCCAAAGACCGATCTAGTGGCCTTGGGCCTGCTGGCGGCGACGGTCTTCCTCGGCGCAAGCCTCTTGAGCTACAACCCGGCCGATCCGCCCAGCCAGTTGGTCTGGCCCGAGCGGACCACGACGGCCAATGTTTGCGGGCGCTCGGGCGCTTGGACCAGCACGCTCCTGCTGAATGCCTTCGGCATCGGGGCATATTACTTGCTTCTGTCGCTGGCGGCCGTGGACGTGGCCTTGCTGGCGCGGCGCCGGATCGGAGCGCCCGTCTTGCGCCTGGTCGGTTGGCTGCTCTCGCTGGTGGGCCTTTCGACCCTGACGGCGATGGCCCTGCCCCGTTGGTCGCCGGGGCCGGTGATCGGCTCCGGGGGCTATTTGGGGGCGGCCATGCGCGGGCTCTTGGAGAGGCACTTTGCCGCCACCGGGGCCTATATCATCCTCGTCAGCATGGTCCTCGGGGGGCTGCTTCTCTGGACCGACTATGTCCTGCTTCGGGCGGTCGCCTGGACCATCGGCCTGCCGGTCAAGGGCCTCGGGCGCGGGGCGGTCCGCGTCGGCAAGGCTTATGCCGGCAAGGTCCGCCCGCGCAAGTCGGACCTCGATGGTCCGCAAGAAGCGGCGGACGATGACGGGGTCTCGGCGATTCCCGTCACGACCCGCGCTAAGGGCCGGAAATCGACGGACGGCGAGGAAAGCCCGGAAGGCGAAGGCGAGGGCGCTGCCGCGGCGTCGAAGCCCGCCCAGGAGGCTGCCTCGCCGCCGATGATCCGCAAGCCGAAGAAGCACCGCCGCGAGGAGGTCCTGGAGGAAATCGAGCCCGAGAGCGCCGGCGCAGCGGTCGACTACGAGCTTCCGTCGGCCGACCTGCTGCTGGCCAGCGAGCCGTTCTGCTTCGACGAGCACGAGAAGGACGTGCGCCGCAAGGCCAAGATTCTGGAAAAGACCTTCGCCGACTTCGGCTTCAACGTGCGCGTGGTCGAGATCCAGACCGGGCCGGTGATCGCCCAGTTCGAGGTCGAGCTGGAGGCCGGCCTGCGACTGAGCCGCATCACGGGCCTGGCCGACGACCTGGCGATCGCGCTGCGCGTGCCGAGCGTGCGGATCGTGGCCCCGATCCCCGGCAAGAACACGGTGGGCATCGAGGTCCCCAACGCCGAGCGCAAGCTGGTGCGCCTCCGCGAGGTGATGGAAGAGGCCGACGGCCGCGAGAGGCTCCGAGAGGGCGGCGCTATTCGCTCCGACGCAAGCGCGCCGCTCGAGCAGCGACTGCTGCAGATCCACGTTGGGCTAGACGAGCTGCTAAGCGAGACCCAGCCGGACGTGCTCGCGGTGGAGGAGCTGTACTCGAAGTACACCCACCCGCGGACGGCGATCCTGATGGGCCACGCGCGCGGCGTGATCTACCTTGCCGCGGCGAACCATGGGATTCCGGTGGTTAGCTACACGGCGACGAAAGTGAAAATGGCGCTGACGGGCAGCGGGCGGGCGAGCAAG
>CAYGZI010000633.1:0-3481 GCA_964354245.1 uncultured Planctomycetaceae bacterium | reverse complement strand
CCTACGACCATGTGGTTGCCAAGTTGCGGCTAGCGTGACTTTGCAAAACTCCAGTACTCAGTTAGCTTAGCGTTTCGCCGGGGGGCGGAGCAAGCCGGGGAGCTGCTTGTTGATTTGGTCCTCGATGACGTTGCGGGCGGCGTTCTGGAGGACCTGGCGGTTGAGCTGGTCCAGCGCGGTGCGGTCGATCCTCGGCTGGCGGAGCGTGCCGGTGATCGGCAATTGGATGGTCTGGTTCTTGAGGGCCGTTGCGGCGAGCCCGCCGCTCTGCCCCTGCGCCGGAATCCGCAGCTCGGCGACCATGGAGAGCGTCTGATCCAGGCCCACAGAGCCGTAGGTCTGCACGGTCAAGTCGCCCAGGGCCAGGGTCAGGTCGCGGTGGTAGACGCGGCCTTGCGTCATGCGGAAGGGGATGGCCGTCTCGCGCGCGATCTGCGACTGCGCAGCGCGGCCGAGGACCGCCGCCAACTCGCGGAGCAGGTATCCCGGGCCGATCTGGGCGGAGTGGACCGTCAGCCGTCCGGCGATTTCCCCGGCCGCCGGATTGGCCAGCGGCACCTGGCAGCCCTCCAGGTCGATGGAGATCCTGCCCTCGGCGCTGACCACGCCGGCCAGCACCGGGGCAATGTACTGAAGCGCGTGGGCGCACGTGGCGGGCGTCAGCCGCACCTGCTCGGCAACGCGCCCCGGACCCAGCACCAGCACGGCCGGCTGCGGGGCAAGCTGCAATCGCGGGGCCAATTGCACGCGCCCCTCGTTGGCGCTGAGCACCAGCGGCTGCACCTCGACCACACCGCGTCCCAGCGTCGCCTGCAATTCCCCGGGCCCGACCTGGAAACCATACAGATCGGCCGATGCCCAGTTCAGGCTGGCCGAAGCCATGGCCTGGTCCAGGCGCCACGGGCCGCGCAGGGCGATCGGGCTCGAACCGCGTCCGGACAGCCGGATTCCGTCGCCGTACCGCGATCGCAACAGCGCCGCCACCCGCTCCAGGTCGTAGTCGATCTTGCCGGACATCTGCAATTCGGTCTTTCCGCCCACGGCAGTAACGCGGCCCGACGCGCTTCCGGCCACCGTGCCCGAGGCGAGCTGCGCCTGGTCGATCGCCAGCGAGCGGCTCAGGTGGTTGTAGCTTCCCTGGCCCGTGAGACGGACTTCCCGCTCTTGGAATCGCTGCCCGGAGGGGCCAGCGAGGTCCAGGTTCTTGAGCACGCCCTCAAACCTTGCGAACACGGGTCCGCCGCTGTGCTGGAAGTCCACGCGGCTGGAGAGATTCCCGGCAACGCGCCACGGCGACTGCCCAGCCAGGTCCAATCGCATCCACTGTTGCAGGCGATCCAGGGCCGCGTCGCAGGAGACCGTGCCCGACAGCTCGGGCGAGCCCTGGCACGGGAAGAAGGCGAGAAAGCGGTTGGCCTCGGCGGCCACGGTGCTCGATTTCACGCTGGCCGACTGGAGCTCGACCCGCCGGGCCGCCCGGTCCCATAGTCCGGTGGCGGCCATCTCGACGCGCGGCTCGCGGACCTTCCACGAGGGGTTTTCCAGCACGAGCTGGTCCACGTTGAAGCGGGCCTGGCGCACGGCGACCGCGCCTTGGGACACGGAGACCTCGGACACGAGGTCGTACTGCCCGCCCAGCGTCCACTGGTGGGCGGCAAGCCACGCGCCCAGCCGGGGCTGCCACTGGGCCAGTTGCCCGGTGGAGCGGACTTCCCACGTCCAGGTGCGGTTGCGGTCCAGATCGGCCACCGGCTGCGCGAGGCGCAGCTCCCACTGGTCCACGCCGGTTTGGAGCTTGAGCACGGCGGCGTCGATGCGGTGCTTGGCGTCGAAGTCGGTCCGGCCCGCGGCGGTGAGACCCGCGCGCAAGCGGCTTTCGGCCCACGGCGCCCGGTCGGGCAGGTTCCACTGGAAGCGATCGACCTGCAGGTCCACGCCGGCCTCGAAGTTCCCCGGCTCCACCCGCTTCCAACTGAAGTTGGCCCAGCCGTCTCCGGTGACTTTCAGCCCGCCAAGATCGACGAACCCGGCGGTCTGCTCGGCCAGTTTGCGGAAATTGAACAGGGCCGATCCGGTCAGCTCCTCGCGCGTGCCCGAAACCGTGGCCGAGACGAAGTCGGCGTCGCACTTGAGGCTTTCGATGACCGGGCCCTGGCGGGTCTCGTGGGCGGCGAGCGTCACCAGGATCGGCTGCTGCCACTGAAGCCGCTGGCCGTCTCGCACGGCCGCCAGATTGCTGGCCTCCAACCGGCCTTGCCAAACCATCCCTTCCTTCCCGCGCCGGCTGCTCAGCGCCAACTGGACTTGCCCGGACGTGATCGCCGTGGCCTTGCGGATGCGAAGAGTGTTGGGCAGCAAGGCCGCCAGCCGGGCCAGGTCCAACTGCCCGTTGACGTCCCAGCTTTGGGCCAGCGTTGCGGCCAGGCGGTTGCCGGCCGAGCCGCTCAGGTCCAGTGTCCCGGCAAAGGAGAGGTTGCCCAGGTCCGATTCCAGGCTCACGCGGTTGCACTGCAACTGCCCACTCTTCCAGACGACCTGGCCGCTGGCCTGGAGCCGCTCCAGGCGCGGCTGATCGCTGCCCAGGGCGGGCAGCCTCACTTGAAGCCCTTCGCCGGTCAGACGGCCGCCCACCACGGTTGCGCCCTCGGGATTCCCCGCGTCCCACCGGGCCGCCAGCGACGACGTGACGCGCCCGTCCAGGCGCAGTCCCGGCGCCCAGCGGCGCGCAAGCGGCGCGAACATGCCCAGCGGCACGCCTTCGGTCTCCAGCGTCGCCTCGTCCCCCTGCCCGCTGAGCGTCAAAGCGGCCTCGATCTTGCCGCTCTGCCCGCTGCCGGCGACCATCCCCGCGGCCTTCCACTGCACCGGTTGGCCCGGGTCCAAAGGGTCGATCCACGTGAGCTGAAACTGGTCGATCTGCCAGCTCTTGCGCGAGCGGGCATCTTGCACCAGGACCGTGCCGCCGGCGGCCTCCACCGCAACGTCCATCGTGGACGGCTCCGTGGACTTCAGATACGCGGCAATGGCGTCTTCCAGGTTGCTGCCGTCGTCGCGGAGCACCAGGGTGAGCTTGGGCTCGTGGAGCCGGAAGTGGCCAAGCCGCGCTTTGTTGAACAGGACCGCCAGCAGCGACGCACGTGTGCGGGCCTCGGGGATCTCCAAGAGCGGCTGGCCGTCCGGACCGCGGACCTCGACCCCGCGCAGGACCACCGGCGAAAACCAGCCCAGCGACGCCGACTGGACGTGGACGGTGCCGTTCAAGTCCCGCGCGGCGTTGCGGACCATGCGGTCGATGATCGGCGTGTGGGCGATGAAGATCGGCAGCAGCCAAAGGACGCTCAAGACCGCCACGACGGCCACGATCGGCCAATGCCGCCGCCACGAGAAGCCCTTCAGGCGCAATCGTCTCTTAGGGCGGGCAGTCGTGGTCTTTGGCCCTTGGTCCTCCTCGGGCAGCGGCAGTCCGTTGTCTTCTTGGTCG
>CAYGZI010000632.1:0-3494 GCA_964354245.1 uncultured Planctomycetaceae bacterium | reverse complement strand
CTGTGGGCCGAGCCGGCCGTGCCGCAATCGAGCGGCATTCAAATGGCCACAGGCCCCGTCCCATTGCGTCAGTTGCAGCAGGAGTTGATTAAGGAATCGGCGCCGGGCGGCCGGGCCCAGCCCCGTTTGGCGCCGCCGCGGTTCAGTCCCTTTGGAGAGCGATCATGAGACTCTTTTTTTGGAGTGCGGCGATTCATCGCCGCTTTTCCGCAGCGTTTCTTGGCCAATCGAAAAGCGGCGATGAATCGCCGCAGTCCAAGAGGCGGCGCGGAGCGGCGCGGATCGTCGCCCTCTGTGCGGCGATCGCGGTGCAGACGGCTTGCTTGCGGACCGCGACCGCAGAAGAGGATCCTTACCCTCCGGTCAAGATCGTCCTGCACCCCGCGCCGGAGCCGAGGCCGGCCCTCAAGTACCGGCTCTTGCCGGACATCCTCGACCGCAAGCCGGGGAACGCGGCCGTGGTCTACGGCAAGGTGAAGGCGGAGCAGCCGGGGTTCTTCGGCAACGCCGAGGTGTGGGAGAAGATCAATATGAAGTGGATAGTCGCCCCGCTGGCTGAGTTGCGCAAAGAAGTCGGCAAGCAGTTCGCTCCGGACACGGTCTTCTACTATCTCGATCGGGCCGCGCGGTGCCAATACTGCGACTGGCAGCTCCCTATTGGAGAACCGGGACAGGACATGTGGTCGATCCTCTTGCCCGAAATCCAGGAGATGCGGGCGTTCGGCAGGCTCTTGGCAGTCCAGGCGAGGGTGCAGATAGCCCACGGGAAGTACGACGAGGCGGTCGGGACGCTCCAGACCGGCTATGCCATGTCAAGGCACGTGGGCGAGGCGCCTTTCATCGTCGGCAGCCTGGTGGCCATCGCCTGCTCGTCGATGATGTCGGACCAGGTGCGGGAGTTCATCCAGCAGCCCGACTCCCCCAACCTCTATTGGGGCTTGACGAACCTGCCGCGGCCGCTGGTGGACATGCGGCCTGCTTTCGACGTCGAGATGCAGGCGCTGTACTTCTCCTTCCCGGAGCTGCGGGACCTGGAGCACAAGGACTACCCGCCGCAGCAGTGGCAGCAACTCATGGAGAAGACGGTTGATCGGCTCTACGGCCTCTATCAATACGAAGGGGGCCCCCGAGAATGGAGGTCCCGCGACCTGTTTCGGCTTGCGATCCTCGGCTTGACCCTGCGGAACTACCCGGACGCCAAACGCTTCCTCATCGCGCGCGGCCACTCGGCCGCGGAGGTCGAGGTCATGCCGGTGCCGAAGGCCGTGCTGCTCTACACCATGAGTCTTTACGACGAACGACGCGACGACATGTTCAAGTGGTTCAACCTTCCGTATCCCGAATTCCGAGCGCACTACCAGCGGGCAGAGAAGCGGCTGATGGAAGTCTCAAGGCAGAGACGGGAGATTATCCCACTGGCGGCCATCCTGCTTCCTGCCCTCGGCTCAGCCAACGCGGCCCGGGCACGCCACGAACGGGATTTCGCCGTGCTGCGCGTTTTCGAGGCCCTGCGGCTCTATGGCGCGGCGCACAACCGCCTGCCCGATGAGCTGAGCGACATCACCGAGGTGCCGGTCCCCGCGGACCCGGTGACGGGCAGCCCCTTCGTTTACCGGCGCAGCGGAGACAATGCGCGGTTGGAGGCACCGCCCCCGGCCGGCGAGTGGCCGGGCAGGTTCGGCACGTGGCGCTACGACATCCAGTTTGTCCCGAAAGGAAAGTAATCATGATGGGTCGTTGCGAAAACCGTAGGGTGGAACAAGCGCAGCGCAGTCCCACCGTGGAAGCAGGTGGTAGGTGGCATGTGGTAGGTGGGGGCCCTATATGCCACCTACCACCTACCACCTACCTACTTTTCCTTGCCTCGCTCTTGATCGCGGTCCCGCAGGCGGCCGCGCAGGAGAAGCACGACCCGGCCGCGTTGGCGAAGACGATCGCTCCGTTCATCGACGAGCAGGCGATCGCAGTAGGGCGGATCGACCTGGCGCGGATCTCCGTGGATCGGCTGTTCGAGAAGCTTGGGAGTCTGTTGCCTGAGCTGAAGGTCGAGTTGCCGCTTGCCAAGGTGGCGGCGACCGCATGGAGTCAGGCCTTCTTGAAGGCCGGGGGAAGCGACGTGTTTGCCGTCGTTTCGGTGGCGGGGGAAAGGCCGTTTCGCCGGCCGATCCTCGTCGTCCCGCTGCGGCCGGGGGCGGACGAGAACGCACTGCGCGGGCTTTTCCTCCCCCCGCAGGAGTTCAAGACGGATCGCGTCGGGGACGCCCTGGTCGTGGCGGAAAGCCAGGAGGACCTGAAATGCGTCCGCACGATCAAGCCCGATCCTCGGCCCGAGCTTGCCGCGGCGTTTGAGGCGGCCGGCGACAGTGCGGTCCAGGTGCTCCTGCTCCCGCCCAAGTACACGCAGCGGGTGATTGAAGAGACCATGCCGGAATTGCCCAAAGTGCTTGGCGGCGGGCCCAGTTCGGTTTTCACGCGGGGCGCCCAATGGGCGGCCATCGGGACCGACCTGCCGCCGCACATGGCCATTCGCATCTTGGTCAAGTCGCAGGACGCCCAGGCGGCGGAAGCCCTCCGGGCCAAGTGGCTCGACCTGCTTCGCCGAGCCGGGCAGCACCCCGAAATGCCGCGATTCATCCCCGCGTTCGACCAGGTGGCCAAGCTCCTGACACCCAAGGTGGAGGGGGATCGGCTCGTGCTCGTCATGAACGAAGAGAACAAAGGGATTCCGACGTTGCTGAGCAGCATCGTGCAGCCGGCGATTGAGCAGGCGCGGACAAGTGCCCGGCGCGCCCAGTCGGCCAACAATCTCAAGCAGATCGGCGTGGCAATGCACATGTTCCACGACGCGAACAAGCGTTTCCCTGCCGCGGCTTCTTACGGCCCGGACGGGAAGCCGCTGTTGAGCTGGCGGGTTCACATCCTCCCCTACCTTGACCACAAGCCCCTCTACGACCAGTTTCACCTGAACGAGCGGTGGGACAGCCCGCACAACAAGACGTTGATCGACAAAATGCCGCCCGTCTACCGCTCGCCGGCGTCGAAGCTGAAGGAGCCGGGGCGGACCAACTATGTGGTGGCCGCGGGCCCAGGCACCGTCTTTAGCAGCCGTGAGGGAATGAAACTGAGCGACATCAAGGACGGCACGAGCGCGACGATCCTGACCGTCGAGGTGGCGGACAAGCAGGCGGTGATCTGGACCAAGCCGGACGACCTGCCCTACGACCCCAAGGACCCGGCCAAAGGGCTCGGCGGGCTATACGAAGGCGGGTTCAACGCGGGGGCCTGCGACGGAGCGGTACACTTCATCCCCCTGCCGCAACCGGCCGAAACCCTGCGGTGTTTGTTCGATCCGGCCGACCAGAAGCCGGTCCGCTTCCCGTAGCCCGTCGTTGTGGGGCAGGTTGCCAACCTGCCCAGAGTAGAGGCAGGTTGGCAACCTGCCCCACGGTGGCCGGGCAACAAAGCCCACGGGCTGCAACCCGTGGGCTTTGCTG
>CAYGZI010000631.1:0-3494 GCA_964354245.1 uncultured Planctomycetaceae bacterium | reverse complement strand
CGCCGTGCTCATCATGGCCAGGAGCGTCCGGTCGGCAAACTGGTCGCGGATGAACTGCGACTGGGCGCCGCCCCACGTCCAGCCGTCGTTGAAGTTCGACCGCAGGATGATCGTGTCGAACTGGTCGGTGGCCTGATCGCCGAAGAGCGGGAAGTTCAGCTTGCCGGCCCCGTAGATGTCCTTGAAAAGCACCCGCAGCGAGTGCTTCTTGAACTGCGGGTAGCGCCCCACGCCGCCGTACATTCGCAGGCCGGCGTCGATCTGGAACTCGCCGGCGCCGGCCGGATCGAAGTACTCCAGCGAGATCGGCCGCTCCCAGCCGTCCGCGAGCGGGTTGGTGTAGATGCCCGTGGCCGGGTCGAAGAGGTTGGCCTGGTCGGTGACGATCGACATCGTCGGCAGCGAGAGCAGGGCGTCTTTGAGCGTGCCGCTGTAGGCCGGGTCGTTGACGATGTCCGGGTCCATCTCGTAGTCGGCGGGGGTCCCGTTCCACGAGGTGGGCAGTCCGGGCGGCACGGCCGGCTGCACCAGAATGTCGTCCAGGAAAACGTAGGTCTGCGTGTCCACGTCGGTCGCCGCGTACGCGGTCTTGAACGCCGCGGCCCGCACCGTCGTGGTGCGGTCGATCGTGATCGGGCCAGTATAGGTGTAGTAGTTGGCCTGCGCCGCGATCGTGCCCGTGGCGGGAGTGGCGGGCGTCCCTGTGACCGTGTAGTTGAACGTATTGGCGGTCACGCCGGAGATGACGAAAACCCCGTTGTACTCGGCCTGGTTGGCCCCGCGGATCGAAACCCAGTCGCCGTTGGCGTAGCCGTGGCCGGCGATGGTGGCGGTCGCCGTGGAGCCGGCGCGGGTGAGGCCGGCGACGGACTTGGTGTTGTCGGCCTCGGCGGGCGTGGCGCCGTTGAGCGAGTAGCGGACGGTCGCCCCCGGGGTCGGCGTGGTGATCGTCAACTGGAACGGCTCGTCGTAGAACCCCCGGTCCACGGAGAAAGTCGTATCGGCCACGGGGTACCAGAACTCGTGCGAGTTAGGCGATCCCGGCGTGGGAATTGCGAAGAAGTGCTCTCCCATTCCCTGGTAGATGATCTGCGACAGCTCCGGCAGCACGAGCATGTCGCCGTCGGTCGGCGTGTAGTTCATGGCCTGGATGGCCAGCACGTTGCCCGTCGTCTGGAGCAGGTTGAGATACTGCGAGACGTTGACGTTCTCGAACGCGATGGCCTGAGAGTCCGCGCGCTGGGCCGTGGCCTGGGCGTTATACGCGATCGTCGTCGGGGCGTTGCGGCGGGCGATCTCCACGCTGTTCAGATACGCCACGTAGCCGTCGTCGTACTTCATCTTCAGCGTCAGGGATTGCAGCGACGCCGGATCGGCCACGTCGAACGCGATCCGCGTATAAAGCGACGCGTTATTGGCGGCCTGCACGGGCGCCTTCACGTCCGTCCGGATCAAACTGGCGAAGGCCGAGGTGGAGCCGGAGCCGCCGAAGGGCTCGCTCATCACCGCCAGTCCGCCGCTTGCCGTATCGCCCACCAGACGGAAGTTGCCATTCCAGCCGGTGTTCGCGTCCGCGGCGGCGAAAAGCTCGACGTTCGCCCCGCCGCCGCGCTCGTAGAAGCCCAACTCGACGTTGTAGTCCCCGGCGGCCAGAGTGTCGATCACCCCGAACGAATCGGCCGGTCCGCGCGGCGCAAAATACTCCAGCGTGTCGCCATTGACAGTCGTGCCCGCGGCGCCGTAGGCGGCGTTGAACGTCGCGCCGATGATCCTCAGCCGGAAGCCGTCGTCGCTGTTCACTCCGAAGGTCCAGGCTCCCGACGCGGGGACGTGGACGATCCCCTTGGCCCGCACCACGAAATCGTTGTGATCGGTCCCCAAGGGCATGCCCGGAAAGGCGACGTCGGGCGTGAAGTGGCCGCCGCCGCCCGTGTCCAAGTAGTTGACCACGGCGGCCGTTTCGGTGTAGACCGCACTCTGATAGGAGGGCGTGTTGATGACCGTCTGCGCCACGCCCATGTCGGTCACGGCGATGTTGGCCTTGTAGTTCCAGACCGCAAAGCCCGGCACCAGCGCGGCGAACCCCAAGCCCGTCGGGCCATGCGCCCACGAGGCGTCGCTGAAGGCCGGCTGCATCCACGTCGTTTCAAGGGAGTTATCCGTCGCGACGAAATACCGGGTGTCGGCCCCGGCCGGGATGAGCTTCGTTTCCTGGATATTCTGGCCGATGCCGTAGGAGACGTTCTCCTCTTGGTCGGGGTACTCGGGGCTGTACTCGTGGACGACGAGGTTGAGATTGTCGTACAGGCCGAGGTACTCACCCGGGTCCCGCTTCAGCCCGAAGTTGGTGTGCAGCTCCGGCGTGGTCAGGTTCTTGCCCGAGGCAAAGACCGTGAGGAACTCGCCCGGGCCGAGCGTTACGTCCGGGAAAGTCCACGTGTTGCCGCTGTCCTTGAGCTTCCAGCCGAGCAGGTTGACGGGTTGGTCGTCGGGGTTGTGGATCTCGATCCAGTCTTGGAGGGTGTACTCGAAATCCCGCAGCCCGTTGACCGCGTCGGTGTTGCTGGTGAGGAACTCGCTGATGATCGGCGAGAGCACCAACCGCGGTTCGAGGGGCTCGATCGCAAGCCGGCTGCCGGACCCCCGCTTGCAGACTGTTGGCTTATACCTTCCCCGTCGGCACGACGGGCGCGTCCGCTGGACCTTCCGCTTCCTGTGGAGTGCCATGATTCCACCTTGCGCAAAGGGGTTGTTTCCTCCCGGCTGGAGTGGATTGCCCC
Organism: uncultured Planctomycetaceae bacterium; assembly: GCA_964354245.1. Lineage (GTDB taxonomy): Bacteria > Planctomycetota > Planctomycetia > Pirellulales > Thermoguttaceae > CAYGZI01. The sequence goes on along the minus strand of CAYGZI010000631.1, from coordinate 714 downwards.
CGACGCCCACCCAACTCCTGCCAAGCCCTTGTCTGGCCCGTCGGCGACGGACGGGGTCGCTCGGTCGCTTGCCCGACCGTGGCCGCATTTGCACGACGATCGCGCGATTCCCATCCTAACGTCAACACGTGGGGAGATCAAGGCCCCCATCGTGGTGATTTTCTCCTCTTGCACTGATGGCGCGGGAGACGCGTCCCGCCGCGGGGAGCGAAGCCAAGCAGTCGTAGGGCCGGCTTTGCCGGCCGGTCAAGAGCCGGTGACAAGAAGGCCGGCGGAGCCGGCCCTACGCCTCCTACGCCAGGGATTGCTGGGGCTGCGCCCCAGCCTACTGCTACTGACCGTATAGCGATGCGCGGCGGGGTTGTCGATGCGCACGCAGTCGTTGGTGGGGTCGAAATCGTGCCAATCCTTGCCATTGAGCGACGCCGACCGCACGGCTTTGCCTTCCGGGTGCCGCAGGCCAGCGGCGAGCGTCTTGGAAGTGCGCCGCGGGGGCGGGTCGGCATGACCGCTCGCGCCTTCGGAAAGGGCCCCTGGTTGTCGTGACTCGGGGGCGCTTTCTTCGTCTTGGAGAGTCAGGCTTTCGGCTTTCGCCGTCTCCACCAGCGGATACCGACACCCGAGGCCCCAAGAAGCGACCAAATGATGAGCGTGGAGGGTTCAGGTATGGGGGGGGAACTTGGCGATACAAAAGTCCTGAAGCCGAGATCAACT
>CAYGZI010000630.1:0-3494 GCA_964354245.1 uncultured Planctomycetaceae bacterium | reverse complement strand
TAGCCCTCCCTGGCTTCTGTTTCCAGGCCGGAAATCTACCGAAAACGCCACGCCGTATCATCATCAAAACCCAATAATGATGCTAAAGTGTCGGGCTTTGAGCGTTTTCGGGACCGGGCCTGTGCCCGATAAACCTTCTCCATCCGGCCCGGATTTAGCACACCGCGCCTCTTGACATCCCCCGGGCCGGGGGCTATCTTCGCCCCAGGGCCGCCCTCCGACAAGTGTTCCGAAACTAACGGGCGACGCGATTGTATCGAAGGCGCGGCCAACGCCCGGCTGCGGGAGGGCGAGCGCCGCGCCATTTCCGCGCGAGGGTTGCCCGCCCCACGGCCCTATCCTATGGTTTTGCATGTCCGGATACGCTCTTAGAGAACTTCCTGGGAGGTCAATCGTGAAGACTTGGTTAAGGATCTCGCTGGTCGCGGCCGCGCTGGCCGCGTGGGGAGCCAATACGGCCGACGCCGGGTATTGCGGGGCCGCCCGCTACCGCTGCTGCAAGGCCACCTGCGGCGCTGGCGAAGGCGCCTGCTGCATGCAGCAGTGCTGCACCGTGATGAAGGTTTGCGAAGAGGTCACCTACGAGGAAAAGCAGATGACCGTCTACGAGACCGTCTTCGAGGACGTGCCCGAGAAGAAGGAGGTCGATACGACGAAGTTCGTGGAGGAAACGGAGCCGCGCATCGTCTCCATCACGGTCCGCCAGACCCGGGAGGTCGAGTGCCCGAAATCGTGCTGCGACCCCTGCGCCGAGCCGAAGAAGTGCTCCCAAGAGATGGCCGTGCCCTGCCTGCGCAAGGTGTCGGTGCCGGTGATCCGGGGCGTGCCCGCCAAGGAGACGGCCGAGTCGGTCCGCACCGTGGAGAAGAAGATCCCGAAGACGGTCACCTGCCTGGTGCCGAAGGTGAAGCGGGTCGAGAAGCCGGTCGAGGTCTGCTGCCCGATGCCCTGCTGCTGCCGCTGCGCCTGCTGCGGCAAGTAGCCTATTGCGCGCCGGAGCGTTGCTTCCACCGCTCGCGCTGGAACTCCCGCCAGAAGTAATACTCCATCACCGGCCTCCAATCGCGGCTGACGGGATAGCCGGCCGTGGTCCGCCGGATGTACGACTCGTCGCCAAGGTACTTGGCGGCTGCCGCGAGTTCCTCCTGGAAGCTCTCGGGGTAGTTGGCCAGCAGGGCCGCTGCCCGCTCCGGGTTTTCCGCCACCGGGACGTTCGACGCCAGGCAGAAACCCATGTAGCCGGAGAACTCGTACATGCGGACCTTGGGAAACACGGCGGCAAGCGTCTTCGGAAAGACGCCGTAGTCGTCCATCCACGCCAGCAAGAGCCCGTCCTCGTTGAGGTGTCTGCGCACCAGCTCGAAAAACTCTTGCGAGTAGAGGTTGTTGCTGTACGAGGTGGTCGTGCGGAGCGGGTCGATGAGGATCACGTCGTAGGTCCGGCCGGTTTGCAGGAGGAAACGCCGGCCGTCGTCGAGGATCGTGGTCAGGCGAGGGTCGTCGAGCATCTTGCGGAACTCGGGGATCTTTTTGAAGTTGTCGATCACCGAGCGGCTGATCTCGACGAGGGTGACCTGTTGGACTTCGTCCAGCATGAGGGCCGTCTCCACAAACGTCCCGGCCCCGTAGCCGATCACCAGGACGTTGCGGCAGCGAGGGGCATACGAAAACGCCTCGACGGCCTCGCGCGTGTACCAGTCGCTTGGACGGTGGCCGTGCGAGAGGCCGTTGATGTAGTTCTCGGTGCCATCGGAACCGTGGTCGGTCACGACGACCGCGTCCACGCCCTCGGCGAAGTAGCGGTCGTGCCCGCCCCACGGCTCGCCGTGGACCAGCCCGTAGAACTCGCCTCGCCCGGGAAAGGTCAGCACCGCGGCAGCCGCGAGGATCCCGAAGGCCGCGGCGCGGTGCCACCACGCCAATGGCCGCCCGCGATACCGGGGGACCAGCCATAGCGCCGCCAGTCCCACCACGGAAAATCCCAGCGCCGTTCTCTCGGTGCCGAACTGCTCCAGGAGCCAATAGCCTGTCACGATTCCGCCCGCGACGTTGCCGAGGATGTTGAAGAAGTACACGGTCCCCACGGCGGCGCCCTCGCGATCCGGCCGCCGCAGCGCCAGCGAGGCAATCAGCGGGAACGACGCCCCCATCAGCAGCGTAGGGACGAACACGAAGAGCAGCGGATAGACCAGGACCGGCACGTAGGCGCCGGCCGATTTCCGGAACAACTCCCAGGTTTGCATCCAAGGCGGCGGTTGCAGTTGCACGTCGAAGGCGGCACGGACCGCCTCGCGGACCCAGGACACATGACCGTCCAGCCAGCAGAATCCCGCGAAGGTGATCCACAAATAGGCGCCGATCAGGAACTGCATGAGGAAGAACGTGGATTGCCCTTCAAGCTTCAGACGCTTCTGGCGATACCAGACCATCAGGAAGCTGCCCAAGGCGATGCCGAATAGGTAGACCGCCAGGACGGTCGAGAAGGCATACGGCGAGTCCTTCAGGAGCACGGCCAGGAAGCGGAACCAAAGGATCTCGTAGCCGATGGCGAGAAACCCGGTGGCGAAAACGCAGAGATACGCCCAGCGGCCCAGAGTGCCGCCTTCGGCTTCGCCGGCCGCACCCGCTTCCGCGCCCAGGTCGTCAAGTCGGCGCAACGGGAAGACCGCAACGGCCAGCAGGAGGTTGATCGCCGCGGCGCAGTACGTAGCCGTGTCCAGCCCGAACAGCGAAATCACCACGTAGCTGGCCACCAGTGCGCCGACGGCCGCCCCCAGCGTATTGATGAAGTAGAGGAAGCTCAGGCTCTTGAGAAACTCCCGGGCCAGGGCGTTGACGGCCTTGGTCAACAGCGGGAGCGTGGTGCCCATGAGCACCGTGGGCACCGCGAGGAACAGGGCCATCCACAGCAAAGCCACCGGATAGCTCGCCCCCGCCGTGCGGCGCCCGAGGAAGTCCAAGAGCCACGGGCTGGCGGCGCCAAAGGCCCCCAGCAGCAGCTCCACGAGCATGTAGAGCGACACGCGTCGCCGGACCCGCTCCGCCACCATCCCGCCGATCAAGGCCCCGACGCCCAGCCCGAGCATGTAGGTGCTCACGATCAGCGTGGTGGCCACGGGCCCGACGCCGTAGTAGACCGTCAGCAGGCGCTGCCAGACGACCTGGTACATCAGGCTGGCCATGCCGGAGAAGAAGAACACCAGGCGCAAGAGGGCGATTCCGCGGCGGGCGGTGGTGGGGATTGCGGGAGGCTGGCAAAGCGGACTCTGCATCCGTGCCAGGATACAGCCGGACGATCGGGCGTCAAGAGTCCCGCACCGTGGCGGGGTGATGTGAGACCGCGTCAGGAGGCCACTCCAAACCAGTCCACCTCGGCGTCGAAGCGGTCGGACTGCCAGGCGACTTCGGCCAGGATCGGCGGCACGCAGCGGAGGGCCAGCTCGCGGCGGTTGGTGAACGTGCTGGGGTCGTCAGCCGGCGGGCTGGGGTTGTTC
>CAYGZI010000629.1:0-3503 GCA_964354245.1 uncultured Planctomycetaceae bacterium | reverse complement strand
GACCGCACTCGTCCTGTGCGTCCTGGCGGCCGAAGCCTGCGGGCGCCGAGCCGCAGGATGCTGGTGGAACCGCTTGAAGAACGCCAATTGCTGTCGTTGGGCGACCCGGTTGGCGCGTTCGACGCAGCCCCTGCCCCGACGGGTGTGGACCTGCTGGCCGGCAGCGATACGGGTGTCTCCAGCACCGACAACCTGACCAGGCTGGACAACAGTGGCACCGCCAGCAGGCTGCAGTTCGGGGTCTCGGGCACGGCGGCCGGGGCGACGGTCACGATCTATGCCGACGGCACCGCGGTTGGCAGCGCGACCGCCAGCGGGACGACGACCACCGTTATCACCAACGGCGCGCGCGACCTGGCCGACGGCAGCCACTCGATCACGGCCCGGCAGATGGTGCCGGGCAGTACCGAATCGCCGGATTCGCCGGCATTGTCGATCACCGTGGACACGCTCGCTCCGGCTTATCCCACCGCCCCGGACCTGCAAGCGGCCAGCGACGGCGGCGTCAGTCAGACGGACAACGTGACCAACGACGCGACGCCGACGTTCACCGTCGCGGCGGGCACCTACTTCCGCTTCTATCGCGATACCGTCAAGATCAGCGGCGATTACCAGACCGGCACCAGCTACACTCCCGCCGTGCAGCCGGACGGCTCGTACAACTACCAAGTCAGCGCGGCGGACGCGGCGGGGAACGAGTCGGCCTTGAGCTCCGCCTTGGCCGTGACGATCGACACCGCGGCCCCCACGGCCAGCATCACCCCCGTCTCGCCCGATCCCCGCTACGCCTGGGTGTTCAACGTCGACTTCGCCTTTAGCGAGAGGGCCTTCAACGTCGCCCTGTCGAAGCTGTCGCTATCGCGGGACGGCGGCGGCAACTTGCTCGGGGCGGGCCAAACCGTGACCAGCCCCACGGGCGACAACATCCATTTCCGGCTCGCGGGTCTGGCGCCCGTGACCACAGCGCCGGGGCATTACGTGCTTACGCTCGCGGGCGCCGGATCGGGGATCAGCGACAGGGCGGGCAATTTGCTTGTCGCGGGGGCCGTGGAGGATTGGACCACGAGGCCCACGGTATTCGACGGCACCAGCGGCGACGACCGGTTCGTCTTCTCCAGCGATGGAACGGACCTTACCTTGACCGTGACCCTGGCGGGCGGATCGCCGGCCCAGTATGTCTATCCCGCTTCCGATCAGGTGACGCTCACCCTCAACGGCCTCGGCGGCAACGACCAGATCGCGATCTTTGGCGGGCCGGGCACGGAGGCGGCGACCATCTCCAGGTACACGGTGGACGTCACCGGGCCGGGCTATCATATCATCGGCTCCAGCCTGGAGACGATCTCGGTCGATGCCAGGGGCGGCTCCGGGCAGACGGCCAGCCTCTACGACGGCCCCGACGACGACGTCTTCACGGCCTCGGCAGGATTCAGGACCGGATCGATGGTCGGCACCGGCGCCGGCAACGTCTATCGCAATTCCGTGAAGAACTTCGACACGGTTTCCGGGTACGCGACCGTCGGCGGCACCGGCGACAAGGCATACCTATACGACTCCAACGGGAACGACACCTTCGAGTCGCAGGCCGGCCTTGCCACGGACCCGCACAGCTCTATACAGCGCGTGAGCGGCGGCACCGGGCTGGCGGCCTACGTGTATGCCGGGGCGGGCTTCGAGTACGTGTACGGGGCCTCCACGGCCGGCGGGCTGGACGAGGCCGTGCTTTACGGCTCCGACGGCGACGACTCGATGCGCTTCCAGCCGGGCTACACATCTGGAACCCTAATCGCGGCGCGGGCATACATCACGCGCCCGGGCGCCTACTTCAGCTACGCCCAGAACTTCAAGAAGATCACCGGGTACGCGGAGGACGGCAACGACGCAGTGGCCTTCTTCGACACGGCGGGCAGCGACATCTTCACGGCCTCCCCTACGCAGGCGCAGTTGGACGGGCCGGCCGGCTCGAACGTCTTGAACATTGCCACGGGCGGGTGGGAAACCGTGCGGGCTTTCTCCACGATCGGCGGCTACGACAAGGCGTATCTGACCGGCTCGACCGGCGACGACTCCTTCACCGGCTGCGGCAAACCGCGGTCGAACTATGCCGGGATGGGCAGGCTCTCCGGGACGGGGTATTTCTTGGAGATCCATCAGTTCGAGGAGGCGTATGTGGACCTCCTTGGCGGCAACGACACGGCCAAACTGTACGATGGGACCGCCAACGACTACTTCTGGGCGAATCTGGTCGCGGCCGTGCTGACCGACGGAACCGTGGACGACGCCACGGGCGACTTGGTGACGGCGGGGACGTACTTCTACAAGGTCTACGGCTTCGACAGCGCGGCCAGCGACCGCGTGAACCTCTGGGGCACCTCCGGCGGCACGAACACCAAGAGGGTCATCGCGCCGCTGGATTACGTGCTGGCAACGTACGGCACGTGGACCGACGCGCCGTGAAAAGGGGCTGGGGGCTAGGGACTGGGGGCTGGGGATTGGGGGATAATGAGAAATGACAAATGAAAAATGCAAAGGGCAAAGTGAAAGACGAGGGTTTGCCGGCCGATTTGCACTTTGCCCTTCTCATTTCTCACTTCGCATTTGTCATTTCTCACGTCTCACTTCGGCCCCCTAGCCCCTCGTCCCTAATCCCCAGTCCCTCTTCCTTCGTATAATTCAGCGGAGGGAGCGGCCCATGCCCAATCGACTTGCCCAGTCCAACAGCCCCTACTTGCTCCAGCACGCCGACAATCCCGTGGATTGGCACCCCTGGGGACCGGAGGCGTTGGACGCCGCCAAGGCCCAGAACAAGCCGGTATTCCTGTCGATCGGCTACTCGGCGTGCCATTGGTGCCACGTGATGGCCCACGAGAGCTTCGAGGACTCCGGGATCGCCGGGCTTTTGAACCGGGACTTCATTCCGATCAAGGTGGACCGCGAGGAGCATCCGGAGCTGGACCAGGTGTACATGGAAGCCGTGCAGATGCTCACGGGGCATGGGGGCTGGCCGCTGTCGGTCTTTCTGACGCCGGACCTGGAGCCGTTTTACGGCGGGACCTATTGGCCGCCGCGGCCGCGGGGGGGAATGCCCGGCTTCGGCCAGGTCCTGGCTGCGGTGTCCGACGCCTGGAAACACCGCCGCCAGCAAGCTGTCCAGCAGGCCCGCACGCTGACGGAGTGGCTCCGCGGAGCAATGCAGCCGGAAGCGGCCTCCGGTGCCAAGGAGCCGCTTGACGATGGACCGATCGACGCGGCCTGTGCCGCGCTGGGCCGGGCGTTCGACCCGGTGTACGGCGGGTTTGGGTCTGCGCCGAAGTTTCCGCAGCCGATCGCCCTGCGCCTGCTTCTTCGGCGTTGGCGCCGCAACCGGAACGAGCACTTGCTGACGACGGCGACGACCACGCTCGACCGGATGGCCGCCGGCGGGATCTACGACCACTTGGGCGGCGGCTTCCATCGCTACAGCACCGACGCCCGGTGGCTCGTGCCGCACTTCGAGAAGATGC
>CAYGZI010000628.1:0-3510 GCA_964354245.1 uncultured Planctomycetaceae bacterium | reverse complement strand
CTGGAAGCCCGTGCTACGGGTGGAAGCCCTTGCTACGCTGGCTGGGCAGCGGCTTCCCACGCATTGGCAGACGAGATAGGATCAAGGGTTTGGATTAGGGCCGGAAGCCGATCGTGACACCCATGAGCACCCCCAACCTTCCCGCCATAAGAGCGACGCCCGAACCGCTGCCGGACAACATCAAGAGCGTACAGCCCGGTGGGGGGGTGTGCTACTCGATCGAACTGGCGTGGGGACGGTGGAGGCGGTGGTATCTGAAGCACTTCCGGCCGGGCTTTGTCCGTCGCATGGCCGCCTTGCGCCGCGGCGACTGCACCGGGGCGCCGCACGAAATCCTCGACCCCCGAGACCTCAAGTATTGCCGCAATCTCTGCCAATGCCAGTGGGACAAGGCGGATGACCCGTTTGCATGGCGGGACCGCATCCCGTTTGCCCGATGGGGCTTGGCCGAGCTGCAATTGATGGGCTGGCCCCTGTTATGCCTGACGGTTTTCTTCGCCTGGTATTGGTGGTACGTGGCTCCGGTGTTTGGGGCCTTGCTGGCCCTGGTGGTCTGGTTTTTCCGCGATCCGCCGCGGCGCATCCCCCAGGAGCCGGGGCTGCTGGTGTCGCCGGCCGACGGGAAGGTCGTCGAGGTGACGCGGTTGGAGCGGGATGAGTTCATCGGGGGGCCTGCTGTGCGGATCGGCGTCTTTTTGTCCATATTCAGCGTCCATCTGAACCGGGCCCCGGCGGCCGCCCGGGTGATCGCGCTGCGGTACAACCCGGGCGACTTCATCAGCGCCCTGGACCCGGAGTGCGCGGTGCGCAATGAGAATATGTGGATCGGGCTGGAGGAAGAGGCCCCGCCTCATCGACGGATGGTCGTGCGTCAGATTGCCGGCGCGGTCGCCCGCCGCATCGTCTGCCCCCTGCGGCCCGGCGACGTGTTGGCCCGCGGAGAGAAGATCGGCATGATCAAGCTCGGCTCGCGCACGGAGCTGATCTTGCCGGATGAGCCGGACCTGCGGATCGAAGTGACGGTGGGCGACCGGGTCAGAGGGGGCAAAAGCACGGTTGCCCGGCGGGAGGAGGAAATACGAAATACGAAACCCTAATTCCGAAACAAATTCCAATGATCGAAAACGGGAATCTCGAAACTGCTTGATCGGCCGTTTCTGACATTTGGATTTGTGGCTTCGGATTTGTTTCGGATTTCGTGTTTCGTATTTCGGATTTTTCTATAGACAGGATACTTGAGCCGTGAAACCTTTGCGAACCATCTCAGCGCTTCCCACGCTGTTTACACTGGGCAACCTGGTCTGCGGGTTCTACGCGATTGTCGTGGCCGCGCAGATCGACAAGCCCGATGCGCCGCCCTCGAAGTTCGCCTCTCCCGATCTGGAGTACATCGTGCAGAGCGCGATCCTGATCTTCGCGGCGATGTTGTTCGACGCGCTGGACGGCCACGTGGCGCGATTGGCGCGGACCAGCAGCGATTTTGGCGCCCAGTTGGACAGCCTTTGCGATTTGGTGTCCTTCGGCGTGGCGCCGGCGTTTCTCGTGGTGAAGATGTGCCCGCGGTTCGAGTTCGCTCACCCGGACGCGGTTTGGATCATCGCCGCCGGTTTTGCGTGCTGCGCGGCGTTGCGGCTCGCGCGGTTCAACGTGGAGACCGACGAAGAGGAGCACCTGGACTTCAGCGGCCTTCCCAGCCCGGGGGCGGCGGGTGCGATCGCCGGATTCGCCATCATGTTCTACACGTTGGCGGGAAAGGCGGGACTCCCGGAGCCCCAGTATGCCGAGCAGATCTACAAGGTCTTGCAGGCGGTGCTGCCGTTCTTCGCGGTCCTCGTCTCGCTGCTGATGGTGTCGCGGATCCGGTATCCCCACGCGACGAACCAGCTATTTCGCGGCCAGAAGAGCTTTGCCCACATCGTGAAGCTGATTTTCGCCCTGGTGGCGGTCATGGTCGTCCGCGGTTACGCGGTGCCGCTGGTGTTCTGCTTCTTCGTCCTGGCCAGCCCGATCCGCTACGCCTGGGAGAAGGTCGTCCAGCGGCGGCACCAGGAGGAGCCGATGTTTTAAGGATGCTCATCCTTCATCCCTCTCTTCCGGCCATCGCTTCGGCCAGGATCGTCGCCGTGCTGGGACGCATGATCCGCGGGTCGACCGGCCGGCCTTCGAGGAGGGCCTTGCGGACCTCTTTGCCGGAGATGAAGACCGGCTTCTCGTCGGGGTGGTTCTCCATCAGGTCCACTCGCCCGATCGAGGCGTAGAAGGCCGCAAAGCCGACGCGGAGCGGCCGGATCCTCAGGTCGCCGGCCAGGCGGTCGAAGATCTCCTGGGCGTCGAAATCGCCCCAGACCGGCGTGCCGTCGTGGTACGGGGCGTCGGCGTGCTTGCGCCCGATGATGAGGTCGGTGAAGCCGAAGTTCTGCCGGTAGATCGCGTGCATCACCGCTTCCTTGGGCCCGCCGTAGAACATCTTGATGTCCAGTCCGAGGAGGATGACGCGGTCGGGCACCGACTCGTTGCGTGGGCCCCAGAGATCGGGGTCGCTGTCGCCTTCGCCCAACGCGCGGTCGGCGATCAGGGTCTCGTAGGTCCGCATGCGCACGTCGGCGGCGACGTCGTCCCCTTTGGTTTCGCCGATGAGCGGATTCAGGCACGCCCCGGCGTTGTATCCGGCGCGGAGCAGCGTTTCGAGGCCGTAGACCAGGGCGTACTCGTGGGCCCGGTGGAGCGGATTGCGGGTCTGAAACGCCACGACCCGCTCCCAGCCCTTGGTGGCCAGGAGCCGGCGGACCTCGCGAGGCGGCAGCACGTATTTGCCGAGCTGCGGATGCCTGGGCTGCGGAAAGACGTCGATGGAGCCGCCGAGCAGGTGCGTCTTGTCCGCATCGCCTACCAGCACCATGTCGGCGCCGGGGTGGTCGGTGCGGCCGGTCAAGTAGACCTTGCGCAAGTACTTCTGCTTGTCCCACGGGAAAACGTCGGAGATCCGGAGCGTGGCGACCGGGCGGCCGCCGTTGTTCACGAGCGCTACCTCTTGCCCCGGGCCTAGCCGGCGGGCCAGGTCCGCCGTGACCGGCAGCGCCAGCGGGATCGTCCAGGCGTACAACTTCCCGCCGCGCTCGATCGCCGATTCTTCCAGCACCCGGTCGTACGCGGCCGAGTCCATCGGACCGGCAAGCGGGCTGAGCACGCCGTCGCCGAAGCGGTACACCGTCGAGAGATCGGCATCGGAAACCGGCACCTTCGGCAGGCGCTCCGCCTTGGCCAGAGCATCGGGGATTGCCTCGTGCCGGACCATCCGGCACACGGGCTCGTTCAGACCCCCGTGGGGAGGCACTAGATCGGGCATCGTCAAGTCCCTTCTTGCGTATTGTCCGGCACCGCGATGAAAGCCGGGAAGTCGCGCAGTATAGACGCCGGGCGATGGCGCTTCAACGCGAAATCGAATAGAAGGCCCGGCGCGGCCGCTCGTTGGGAAGCATAAAGCCGCCACCGGCGGTGGCGCGAATTGGC
>CAYGZI010000627.1:0-3518 GCA_964354245.1 uncultured Planctomycetaceae bacterium | reverse complement strand
TTATTAAAGAAGGTGAGAAGGTGAGGGAAACCGTGATGCGTTTTTCGATCATCCTGCACCGGGCGGTGTTCATAACGGCAGCATTGGCGGGGCTTTGGGCGGGGGCATCGTTGGCGGCGGAGCCGAAGAACCCGTATCAGCCCGCCGGGGCGCCCGCCGACCCCAAGGTGCCTGCCCAGTGGAACGTCTATCACGACTATGCCCAAGTCACCAAGCTCCTCGAGGCCCTGGCTGCTGCCCATCCGCAGCGGGCGCGGCTCCAGAGCGTCGGCAAGTCCTACCAGAATCGCGAGATGTGGGTCCTGACCGTCACCAGCTTCGAGCGGGCCAGCGACCGCGACAAGCCCGCCTTCTTCATCGCCGGGGCCATCCACGCCAACGAGATCCAGGGCACCGAAGTGGCCCTCTACACGGCCTGGTACTTGCTGGAGATGTACGGCCGCAGCCCGTTCATCACGCGGCTGGTGGACGAGCGGGCCTTTTACGTCGTCCCGATGATGAGCCCCGACTCGCGCGACGCCCACATGTACCGCCCCAACACTACCAGCTCGCCCCGCAGCGGGCAGGTGCCCGTGGACGACGACCGCGACGGCCCGGTCAACGAAGACGGGCCCGACGACTTGGACGGCGACGGCCACATCACGCAGATGCGGGTGCGCGACCCCAACGGCCGCTGGAAGCCGCACCCCGATTTCCCCAACCTCATGATCCGCTGCAAGGACGACGAGCCCGGCCAGTATCGCCTGCTGGGCGAGGAAGGGTTCGACAACGACGGCGACGGCCGGGTCAACGAGGACGGCGACGGCTTCTACGACCCCAACCGCGATTGGGCTTGGCAGTGGCAGCCGCGCCACGTGCAGAGCGGCGCCTACCGCTATCCCTTCTCGATCCCCGAGAACCGGGCGGTCGCCGATTTCGTCATGGACCATTCCAACGTCGCCGGGGCCCAGTCGTACCACAACTCGGGCGGGATGATCCTCCGCGGGCCGGGCGTGATCGGAGAGACCATGGACCCGGCCGACGTGGCCGTCCACGACTCGATCGCCAAGCGCGGCGAGCAGATGCTCCCCAGCTACAAGTATCTGGAGACGTCCACCGGCCTGTACCAGGTCTACGGCGGCGAAGGGGAGTGGCTCTACGCCATGCAGGGCGTCTTCACGTTCAGCAACGAGCTTTTCCCGCGGTTCAACTTCTTCCGCAAGCCGGCCGACGGCGTGGACGGGCGGGAGGAAGTCCAACTGTTCGACAAGCTCCTGCTGTTCGGCGAAGGGACGGTGCCTTGGCATGAGGTCAACCACCCGCAGTTTGGAAAGATCGAGGTCGGCGGGCTGAAAAAGAACTGGGTGCGCCAGCCGCCGTCGTTCCTCCTTGAAGAGGAGTGTCACCGCAACATGGCCTTCACGCTCTACCACGCCGACCAGATGCCGCAGGTCGAGATTCAGTCGGCGACCGCGCGCAAGGTTGCCGGCGGGCTGGTGGAAGTGACCGCCGTACTCGTCAACCGCAAGCTGACCCCCACGCACGCTGCGGTGGACGTGCGGAACAAGATCGCACCGCCGGATCTCGCGACCATCGAAGGCAAGGACCTCAAGGTAGTGCTCGGGCTTACGGCCGACGATCCGTTCTTTCAGAACGCCGCGGAGCAGAAGCGCCGCCCCAACGAGATGCGGATCCCGACGATCCCGGCCATGGGCGCCGCGTGCGTCCGCTGGCTGGTGCGCGGCGATGGGCCGTACACGATCCGCGTGCGCTCCGCCAAAGGCGGCTCGGACCGGCGCGAGGTGCGGTAGCGCGTTTGAGGCTCGCGGCGTGTCGGCAATCAGAGCCGGGCCGTGTCGGCCCGGTCCTTTGCCGTGGTCACGTTGTCTCAGTCGCCACAATAATGACCCGCGAGTGTTCCGGCAGTCTCACCGTGGGGTCGAGAGGACGTACCAAGCCGTTCTCTACGACGCCCGCCACCGCCAAGGGGCGAAGGCGGTGCGGACCGAGGTAAGCCTCCACGGGCTCGGAACGCGCGTCGGGCGGCAGGTCCGGCGGCGCCATCTGCGGTTCAGCGGCGATCTTCTCGTCTCGCGCCTTACGGCCAGGACTCCGCTGGTCAGCTTCGGGGGTGGTGATCGGCTATTCCTCCTCGGCCGAAAGGCGATACTCGTCGATGTTCTCCAGGTGCCACTGGATCCACTTGAACTGCCTCATGCGCGGAATGCCTCCTCGCTCCTGTTAGAATAGCCCGTTGGCAACGCCCAGACAAGGGGACGACCGATCTTCAACGACAAGGCGCCCTGCCGCGTGGGCGGTTCGGGCGTCGGATGGCCCCGGCACGGCGCTGCGGCCCAAGCTCGGTTCCACCGTCCGCCGCCGCGAAAGACAGGGACAACGCGCGACAATCAGTGATCTCCCCTTCTCCCATCTCAAGGGTTGAGAGAAAAGCCGAGCGCTGCGACTGAGACTCGCTGTCAAGCGTCGCATCCGGCCGGCTCGTTGGGAGCCTCCCTGTCTGCGTTTTCGATCACGTGATTGATGGCCCTCATCAGAGGAAGGTCGAGCGTGGCTTGACTTGTCTCTGCCAAGGAATAGTGGCAAAGCCATTGTCCACGCTCCATCACGCCGATCGTGAGGCAGAGGGTGTTGCTTGCCTTGTCTCGGGTGATGGCGTTCCCCGGCTCTGTCATGTCTGCCCAAAGTTCCTCGTTACGGAAACAATCCTTCGGAAAAGCGTTCGGCAATTCGAAGGCGTTGTCGAACAGTGACCGCGTTGTCTCAGCCTCCAAGCTGCCCTCGCTGTGGGAGTGGCGTGTGTGACGCCATGGCATCCCGGGAATGGGATGCGTGATCATGACTCCACAGCGTCCATCTTCCTCAAGACCGAACTGCCAACGCGGTTGATTGCGGGCTGCTTCTCCTGGGTGGAAAACGAAAAGACTTTTGCCGGGGGGATAGTCCTCCGGCTTCCGGACACCGGGCTCGCGAACGTCGAGGAGTTCGATCCGACCACGGATGACTGCGTTCGGCGGAACGTGGCCGGGTACACCGTCTGCACCGTAGGCCAAATGAGGGCTGATGATCACTTCCCGCTGTCCACCAACACTCATCCCCTCAATCCCGTAGCGCAGACCGGGAATACAGTCGCGACGAGCAAGATCGATAACCATTCTTGGACCACCTGTAAGGGCGGCCGTCAGTTCGGTTCCACGGTTCAGGAACAGACGCACATTGGCTGCAACAGTCTTGCCGCGTGTGGCTTCGACCCCTGTGCCTGGCACGATGTCTTTGACCTTTACACCGGACCGCATGTCGCACCTACTTGGTCATCTCCGTCGCTCCCAACACTGATCATCGGGGTCCGCACAAAAACGCAGAAGCCGCGAGTTGTGTCAGGATATCAGGCACGCAGGTCGGGCCCGGATTCGGCCGCAAGGTTCTCATGCGCCATGGGTTCCGCTCCCGGCCGGCATTTCGCACGGGGGTCTTGTACGCATCGGCCCTCATCCTCTCAACTGCCTGTCAGTGTACGTCGG
>CAYGZI010000626.1:0-3528 GCA_964354245.1 uncultured Planctomycetaceae bacterium | reverse complement strand
CCCCCCCCCCAGGCCTCAAGCGGACCAGCATACCAACGCCGCTTCCGAATACACTGCGACACTTCCTTCCAGGACGATGGGACGAGCGACTCGCGGTCCAATGGGACGGCGACGTAGCAGTCCCGCAATAGCCGCTCGTCAGCATACACCCGGAGATCAGGATCGATTCGCTTGCAGTAACCACTTTCAGCTTGCCACTCGAGGATCGCCGTGTTGGCCGGCGGATCGAGTCCCCGTGCGACAAAAAGCGACATGTACGCGTGCGGGTGAAGTACAAGCGTCTTGCCCGGATGCCGCGACTGGAACTCCTCCAGTGCCTCTCCTATCGACCGGAATGTCCCTGAGTTGTCCACGTAGATGCCGCCCAACTACGAGGCGACGAGGACACCGCACGTTGCCCAACGCCACTTCGGCCGAAGACAAAGCCACATCCAACGGGAGAGGATCAGCATACCCGGAATCGTCAGCGGCAGCGTGTAGCGCTCCAGCGGGCGGAGATGTCTGTACACCTTGATGCTCGTCGGCCCGTACAGCGTGTAAAGTCCGATGGTCAGAAAGAACAGTAACAGCGGAGCCGACGCGCCGTCCTTCCGACGTATCAGTGAGACAATGGCCAATGCGACCACAGGGTAGAACAAGCAATACTCGTGGTTCGTCAGCAAGGCCACCAGAGGCGAGAGCAGCAGCCCGCCGGGGCGAATCTGATCCAAACCCGCCCTGCTCACCGGCTTTGCGGACGTGCCGATCGGCGCAAGTGCATGGAAGCGGTAGAGCGGGTCGTTAAATAGCAGCCCCAACGCGACCATCTCCGCCGCCAGGACCACCAGGAATCCGACGCCGAACCAAACGTACCCACGGCGCCAACGGCGTTGGTACAAAAGGAACAGCACCAGCGGCAAGAGAACCAGGAGCGCAGTCTCCTTGTGCAGGTACGCAACTCCCATCGCCACCCCAGCGGCCAAGTACCAGCCGCCGTGTCGCTTTTGTTCGGCCACATAGAAGCAGAGAAACGCAACCCACATCAGGGTCGCGGCGGCTACGTCGGGGAAGTACTGCGTCGAGTAGATCACGTCAAGCGGGTAGACCGCCGTGAACAGAGTGGCCAGGAGGGCGACTCTGGTATCGTTAAAGACAATCTTGCCCGTGACGTAGGCCAGCGGGATTGCCAGCAGGGACCAAAAGAGCGGTTGCACGACGACTGCCGCCAGGCTCGGCCCGAAGAGATAAAAAAGGGCCGCCAGGGTGCCAGTCATTCCCAGCCGAGCCGTGCCAAAATAGGTGCTCACCTCCCAGCGGCCCTCGGCAATCCGGTTGGCGTCGCTGATGTAGGTAATGTCGTCGATGCCCACATATCCGGCGAAGATCGCAAGGCGCAGCACTAAACCGAAGAGGAGCACTGCGACCAGCAGGCCAAGGGTCGCAAGCGGCGAGCTTTGGGCGTTAGCGCGTTCGGTGGTCGTCGCGGGCATGGTCCGAATCCGGTTGGGAATCGACAGCTAGGACTTCTTCCGCCGAGAAGACCGCGTTGCTCCCGGCGCCGGGGCTGCCGTCGGGCGTCGTTTCCAGCAGGGCGGCCTTGGGCCTGCCGTCGCCGGCCTCACTCCGGGGCAGCGCGGCTTCCCATGCGGTTTGACTGGCGATCGGTGCCGCAGGCTCGTCTTGTCGGCGGCGAATCCTCGCTTTCATCCTGAGGGCAAGGGGCGTGAATAGCACGATCGCTGCGGTTACCTGACTTGCCTGGAGCGCCACCGCCAGCGCAAAGGCCTTTCCCGCGTCAATGTTGAGCATGGTCGCCGTCAGCACAATCACGCCCTCGGCAATCCCGATGGCGGCAGGGCTAATCGGAAGCCACGTGAAGATCTGCACGGTCGCAACCAGGCTGACGATAGCAGCCAGATTCACCTCACAGCCCATGTCGTGCAAACACAACGCGTACACCAAGCACAGCGGCACGACCAGGGCCATGCGCAGCAGAGCGACCTGGGCCAACAGCCTTCGCTTCTTCGCCAAAAAGTGCCACCCATTGACCAACTCGGCAAGGAACCTCGAAAGACCGGCCGCAGGCACGGACAGCCGGACGGGGAACAGCATCACGGCAAGGGTGGCGCCGACCACTGCCGACCCGAGCGCGAAGAGGCGGACTTCAAAGAGCCCCTCACTCAGGTACAGGCCAGTCAAGCCGAGGATCAACACGGCGCCCAAGCCGAAAAGGAAAACCACGGTGGCGCCCAGCACAAGCGACGTGATGAGCGACCAAGACAGATCGAATCTGCGTCGGAGGTACGCTGCCCGAGCAGCGACGCCTCCTCCCGGGAGGAAGACGTTGCCCAATCGCTGCAAGGCCTGAAGTCCCACCACCTCCGTCCAACTGAGTGAAACGCCTACCGCCCCCAAGAGCAACTCCTGCGCGTACCCCATGAGGGCCAGTGACAGTGCTGGCAAGATCAATAGCGCGGCAATCGTTACTGCCCTGAGGTCCGCCAGCAGGCAAACGTCCCCCAATTGGTTGCGCAAGACCGCGGTCAATACGCCGAGCAAGAGAAGGCCGAAGATCCACTGGGCCGCCCGACGCACTCGCCGGGAAGCACCGCGACCGCGCTGCACACCGACTTCCATATTTACAGGTTTCCCCTCTCGGAGTAGCGTTGTCTTGGCGGGTCACTTGCCATGGACCTTGGCCAGCCATTCCGGCTCTTGGCCATAGCCAAAGCGCTGCATCAGGTCACCGCAATGCGTCTGAAGCTGGGCGGCTTGAGCCCGGTGCCACGCAGCCCATTGGGGAAATGCGCCGTGGTCCGTGGAGTGGACCTTCTCGGACAAGACATCGCTGCTAAAACGCCAGGTGGCACGAAATCCGTTGGGAAAATGCGTGACAAACTGACACTCTAGCATCATTATTGGGCAATTCATCCTGCTCGGGCATGGTGCAGGCTTTGAGTCGTATCGAAACGTCCGGTGGCCTGAGCGTCACGTAGCATGTCGATGGCGATCCGGGCGTGAATGTGTTGTTGGGTGCGGACGCGATAAACCGTCTTCTGCATTTTGCGATGACGACGGTTGCCACGTTCGACGGCATTGGAGGTCGCCGGAAGCAGCGAGTCGTCGAGGAAGGTCAGTGCCTTTTCCAGATTGGGAGAGAACAACTTGCTGAGGGTCTTGCCGACCTTCCGAAAACGCCGTACACGCATCCGCAGCTTGGCCAACTTGGCCAAGGCCGTGTGCGTGCGGCAACGACGGTCGAACAGGCGGTACACCTCGTCCATGATCTCCCGGAGCGTGCGCAATTGAGGTAGACCGCGGGTGATCCGCCGAACGGTTCGGTGTTCTGCGGGGGTCAGGTAGTGGGCAACCAACAGATGCCGATGCTCAAACAAATCGCCGATCTTCTGCCCGAGACGGTTGTTTCGCCGGGCTGCTCGCTTGGCCTGCGGGCTGCTTGGACGCCCCCGGCCCAGCGGCGTCTTCTGGGCGGTGAGTTGCTTCCGCACCTTGCTGACCGCGTGGAGCACCGCCTTGGTGATTTCGGCC
>CAYGZI010000625.1:0-3554 GCA_964354245.1 uncultured Planctomycetaceae bacterium | reverse complement strand
CTTGTGTGTGCTAACATCGTGGGAAACCGCTCGCCTGCTGCTTCAAGCCCAAAGCTAGGGCGGGTAAACTAGAGAGTGTCTCCTATCTCGCGCCGTCCGTTCTGGACAGCGCCGTAGGTCAAAGCCCGTGCCGGCTGCGGCTGCCGGCCGGTTTCCTGGGGTGGCGTAAGGAGTACGAGCATTGCAGGGTCGCAGCGCTGGACTGGTGCCGGCGATAGCCTTCCAGGTGCTGGTGTGGTCTAGTTTGACCCACGCGCAGGCGACGCTCGATCCGGCCGTTAAGCCGCCGCTTGAGCCGGGGACTCCTCCTCCCGGGCGGTCGATCGAGGAGGTCCAGCCGTCCGTAATCCACCTTCGGGACAAGAAGGGCAACCTGGTGCCGGTGCCCGGCTTCCGGCTGGAGGACTTCGAGCAAATGCTGCGGCGTGAGCACCAGGGGCGACAGGCAGACCAGGCCCCGCGGTTCACCCTCCACGCAATGACCGCCAATGGGGTTGCCAGGGCCGATTGCGCGGAGCTGAGCGTTCAGTTTCGCTACACGGCTCACGAGGAGGGCTGGGTCCGCATCCCGCTGCGGCTCGATCAGGCCGTCTTGCGCGGCGAAGCCCAGTACAAAGGGTCGGGACAGCAGTTTGTCCACTTCGAGCCCGGTGGTGCGGGATACGTTTGCTGGGTCCGCGGCGCGCCGGGGCAGATCCAGCAGCTTGCGATGGACGTTCTGGTGCCGCTAGCGACCGTTGGGGAGGAAACCCGGCTTCGTCTGTCCGTTCCGCGGACGGCCGTGTCGGAATTCAAGCTCACCGTGCCTGTGACCGGGGCAGCGGGGCGGGTGTCCGAAGGAGCCGCCTTGGCGGCAAGTCCCGCGGGGGAGGGGCAGACCTTATTGACGGCCTCGGGGCTGGTGGGCGACTGTGAACTGGCGTGGCGCAAGCCGAGCACTGCCCCGACCCAACCGCGGATCGTTCTGGAGGCCACCGGCAACATTCTCGCCAAAGTGGGCGGGCAAGGGATTGACTGCGAGGTGAGGCTGACGGTCCGCGGCTACGGCGATCCTTTTGACTCATTTCGCGTGCGGCTTCCCAAGGGGGCCGAGCTGGCGCCCGCCAGCCCGACGGGGTACTCGTTGGTGCGGGTGGCCTCGGGCGGCACCGGCGACCCGGACCGCAAGACCTACGAGGTCCGGCTTGTCCAGAAGACCAGCGGTCCGGTCGAGGTCCAGTTTGGCACCCGGCTGTCGTACCAGTCGGCAGGCGGGGCGGGGTGGTGCGACGTGGCCGCTCACGAGGTCGTCGGGGCAACGCGGCAATGGGGCCACGTGGCCTTGGTCGCCGGCCCGCCGTGGCAGGTCGTGTTCGGGCTCTTGGACCGCGTGCGTCGCGTGGAGGAGCCTCCGGGGCCGTTGCGGCGCGAAGGGGTCGTTGCCGCCTTCGAGTATTATGGGCAGCCCTGTTCGCTGCCGGTGCGGGTGGTGGAGGCGAAGAGCCAGGTGAGCGTCGAGCCGGAGTATCGGCTCTTGGTGGATGCCGATCGGGTGACGCTGAAGGGGAAGCTCAGATACCGGATCCGCGCCGCCGAAGTCGGCGCCCTGGACCTGGATCTGCCCGGATGGCAGCTCGAAGACGGCGGTCCCGACAACTTGATCGCCTTCGACGCGGTGACGGGGCAGACCGGGCGGGTCTCGCTTCCTTTGATGCGGCGTCCGACCGGTGCGGTGGAGGTGACGATCCAGGCGAGCCGGAAGATCGCAGCGGACGCGAAGTCGCTGGTGCTGGAACTGCCGCGAGCGATCGGCGACTTGAGGGCCCCGGCAACGATTGCGGTCTTGCCGGCGGACAACGTCGAGCTGGCTCCCACGCCCAAGGCCCTCATCGGGTTGATTCCTCAGCAGGCCGCGCCGTCGATGGACCTCTGGGCGGATCGCGCGGACCGCCAGCAGGAGCCGCTCTACTACCGCGGCGAGCCGGGCAAGGCGGTCTTCGCCGCCGACTTTCGCGTTTGCCCGCAGAGAATCCGGGTCAGCGCGACCTCGCAGATCGACCTCGACCCGCAGAAGGCCCAGGTGCGGCAGACCTTGACATACACGGTCGCCCATCGGCGCCAGGATCATCTGACGCTGGAGATCCCGACGAGCCTGGCCGGACCCAAGCAGATGGAGGTCACTGTCGACAAAAGGCCGCACGTGCCCGTGGACCTGCCCGGACCGGTCAAGCCGCCCAACCCGGCGGGACCGGTCCGGAAGCAGCTCCGGCTGTCGCCGGGGTGCCTCGGCTCCTGCGAGGTGGTAGTCCAGTATACGGTGGACCTGAAGGGACTTTCGGCGGATTCGGGCATCCTGGCAACGATCCCGCTGGTCGTGCCCGTCGAGGGGGAACTGACCGGGAACACGGTCATCGTGACCGCCAAGGACGGACTGCGAGTCCAGATTCCCCGAGGGCGATGGACGCCAAGTGAAGGTCCGGGCCCGCAGGGCCCCCAACGCCGCGGCTCCCAGTGGACTGCCGCGGAGCGGACCGCCGACTTCCCCTTGCGGGTGTTTATGGAAGAGTACCTCTCCTCGGGCTCCACTTTCGTGCAGCGGGCCTGGGTGCAGAGTTGGCTCACGGGTCCGCTGCGTCAGGACCGGGCGGTTTTTGGCATCGCCGGCGATGCGAAGACCGTGGAGCTGATCGTTCCGGCGGGCGTCCATCCAAAGGACGTGCGGCTGTGGGTGGACCGAAAGCAGTCGTCGGCCCAGGCGACGCCCGACGGCCGGCTGATGGTGAGCCTCGGCGGCGGTTCCTCTGCGGGCCTGCGGCAACTGGAGGTCATTTACCAGTTCTCGGACTCTCGGCCTTCTCCCGGGTCGATGTCGCTGGAGCTTCCGCGTTTGGGGGGCGGCGTGCTGGCATACCGCACTCTGTGGCAACTGGTCCTTCCGCGCCACGAGCATCTGCTGGTTCCGCCGACCGAATTCACCCCGGAATACCATTGGAGATGGGACGGAATGCTATGGGGCCGGAAGTCCGTCCTCGAGCGGACCCACCTGGAGACCTGGTCCGGCGCCAGGCGCCTGGCCGAGTTTGCCGCCGATACGAACCGCTATCTGTTCAGCACGCTGGGAACCGCGGAGAAGTGCGAGCTGCGCACGGCGAGCCGAGCGGTGCTGGTCCTGGGGGCCTCGGGGCTGGTGCTGGTGGCAGGGCTAGTGCTGATCTACGTGCCCGCCGTGCGTCACCCCGTGGCCCTGCTGGCGGCGGCCGTTCTCTTGGGCGCTGCGGCGGTCCGCTATCCGGAGCCCGCCTTGTTGGCATCCCAAGCGGCGAGCTTCGGAGCGGTCTTGGCGATTCTCGCCGGATGGCTTCGGCGGGTCGTCGGCGGCGCAGACGGTGGGGGCCTTCTCCGCCAGCCCGCCGGGGCAGTCCCCGGAAAGGACTCTACGCAGCGCGGACCGGCCGTGCCGGCCCTCCGTGGCGATGCCGCCGCGGAAGACGCTTTGGCGGAATCCCAGACGCCGATTGCCGACCCCCGCCCATGAGACCCCGACCGCGATTGCCACTGGTGCTGGTGTTGGGGCT
>CAYGZI010000624.1:0-3555 GCA_964354245.1 uncultured Planctomycetaceae bacterium | reverse complement strand
CTGCAATCGCTTCCCCTCGCTCAATGTATCCGAAGCCCGTGGACGGATAGTGCGGCTTGACCCCAAAGGTGACCAGCCGGCGTGGGTCCTCTTCGACCATCGCCGCGGCGGCGCCGAGCGCGTCGCGGAAGACCTCCTCCGGAGCGATCACCTGGTCGGCGGGAAGGATGGCCATGGTCCCCTCCGGATCGCGCCGCAGGACGTGAATCGCGGCCAGCCCGATACACGGGGCCGTGTTGCGCGGGCAAGGCTCGGCCAGTACCGCTCCGCGCGGCAACTGGGACAACTGGTCCTGGACCGCGCAGGCCAGGGTTTTCGTGGTGGCGATGAGGATGCGATCCAACGGCACCAGGTCTCCCAGGCGGTCCACGGTGGCCTGGAGCATGGTGCGGTCGCCCTGGACCTTGAGGAATTGCTTTGGGCGGGCAGCGCGGCTGGCGGGCCAGAGTCGCGTGCCGGAACCCCCGGCAAGGATGACGGCGTGAAGCATGGGGCAGTTGTCGGTTGTCAGTTGTCGGTTATCGGTTGCGTGCCACGGCTTCGCAGAAGCCGTGTTTCCGAGTATCCCCTCGCACGGCTTCTGCGAAGCCGTGGCACACCGGCCATTCAGTCGCCAAAGTACGTTGGTTTGCTCACCCGCGTTCCCGGCGGGAGCTTCCGTGCCACTTCCGCGGCGTCCAGGGCCCAAAGCGGGCCGATCTCCACGTCCACGCCCTCGGCCACCTCCGCTCCCGCTTGGCGAAGCCAGCGCGCGTGCAATGCCACCAGGCGGGCCTTGACCATCTCCGGAGTATCCTCCTTGGACCCGGGGGCGTTCTTCAGCGGGGCAAAATGCTCCGCCGGATCGATCTCCACGAGAATCGCCCGCTGGGCCGCCGGCATCAGATCGAAGATGAACCGCTCGAACTTGACCGCATTGGGCTTCTCGGGCTCGACGCGGCTTCCGGCGGAATCCACGTAGGGAACCTTCTTGAAGGCCGCGTGGAACGGCAATGCCTCGGCCGAGCCGGTCATCCGCTCCAGGAAAGCGGTCTCCATCGCGTGGACGGCGATGCTGCCGGCCCAGATCGCCAGCGAGCCGTCCGGGTTGCGGCGGTTGGCCACTTCGTCGGGCAGGTCGCTGTACTCGATCACGCGCAGGCGGCCGTCCACCTCGACCACGTTCCCCACGCGCTCCAGGGGCTCCCGTTTGCGCACCACCTGGGTGGAGAACTCGGAGCCGGAAAGCAGGTGATAGCCGAGAAACTCCGGACTGCAAACGTCCACGAGCGGGTTGTCCACCTGGAAGTAGAATAGGTGCTCGACGCCGCGCCGCCGGGCATCGGCCAACGCGCCACTGCCGCGAAACGCCGCCAGCATCCCGCCGTGGCCGTCCGGGCTGAGGGCCACGTGGTGCGGCTCGGCCAGCAGCACCTCCCCGGTCGCCCGATCCACCGCGGGCATCGTCCCCTGGCAGAAGAAGCACAGGTCTTGCGCCGGGAAACCGAACCGCTCGTGCCGTTCGAAGAACTCGACGGTCGCCGCGTGGGTCGCCGGGCTGGTCATGACGTACCACGGCAGACGCGTGCCGTAGCGGCGCATGACGGCAACGGTCTTCTCGGCGTGCCACTGGAAGAGCGACTTCCCCGAGACCGGCCCGACGGGGAACATCCCCTTGGGATGATCGAACCCCAGCCGCGTCCCCTGGCCGCCGGCGACGAGCATCGCGCCGATCCGGCCGGCTTGGAGTGCCTCCGCGCCCGCTTGGCGTGCGTCCTCCGGAGAGAATCGCCCGCCGCCCTCGCCGAGCCGAAAGGCCCGCGGCGACGCGGCGCGATCTGCCAGCGCCCGGACGTCCTCGCCCCCGGCCCGCCCGGCATGAAGCCGCGCCAAAATCGCGAAGTCGATCTGCCGGAGTTCGGCGGCCAGCGACTCCCGCTCCGAATCGCCCAGCGCGTCCCAGAACCGCAGCAAGTGCTCCTGGCCGTGCGGGGCAAGCAAGGCAAGCAGGTCGCTGTCCAGGCGTAGGTTATGCTTTAGCATAACTGGTTCAACGGAATGGCCAGTCCATCGTAAGCCAACTCCATGCCCGGCGGTAGGGTCCGGTTGGTCGCCTCGTGCTCCAGGCGGTGGGCGATGTGCGTGAAAAACGTCCTGCCGGGGGCGAGCTGCCGGGCGACCTCCACCGCCTGGTCGAGACTCAAGTGGGTGGGGTGCGGCTGGCGCCGCAGCCCGTCCAGGATCAGCACGTCCAGCCCTTGGAGCCGCGCCATAGTTTCCGGCGGGATTTCGCTCACGTCGGTGCAGTACGCCACGCCGCCCACGCGGTACCCGAGGATCGGCATCCGCCCGTGCCATAGGCGGATCGGCGCGACCGTGGCCCCGAGCGTCTGGAAGGGCTCCGTGCCGATCGGCCGGAAGACGAGTTCCGGCACGCCGCCGGCGGGGATTTGCCACGCCGCTGGGTCAAAGGCATAAGCGAACGACCGGCGGATGGCCTCCTCCACCTCCGGCTCGCAGTAAATCGGCACCTCGTGCCGGAGGTATCTGGGGAAGACCCGCAGGTCGTCTAGCCCAAACAGGTGGTCTGCATGGGCATGGGTGTACGCGACGGCATGGACCAGTCCCAGCCCCTCCCGGATCAACTGGATGCGCAACTCCGGAGGGGTGTCGATCAAGAGGTTGCCCTCGGGCAGGCCCAGGACCACGGCACACCGGGTCCGCTGGTTCTTGGGATTCGAGCTGGTGCAGGTTTCACACCCGCAGCCGATCCGTGGAACCCCGTGGGACGTGCCCGTCCCCAGGAACACCAGTTGGCCCGAGATGTCCTTAGTACGAGCTACCTTTGGCACAGGCACATTCTAAAGGGGGGCAGGCGAGGGGGCAACCGTTATTGACCATCGGCGTTACAATTTATAAACTGGCAAATTGGAACGTGTTGCGCATCCTCAGCCGAGCGCGGCTGCCCCACATCGCCAATCCTTCGGCTGCCCGCGGGGCAGCAATGCTATGGAAATCCTTGAACGCCTTTGGGACCTGGTCACTAGTTTCTTCGGGGGGATGTCCCGCGGGCTCGAGCGCGGCCTGACCAGCGTGTTCGGCTCGTCCAATGCCCGCTATCTGAAGCGGCTCCAGCCCAGGGTCCAGGCAATCAACGCCCGCGAGTCCATCTGCCAGCAGATGACCGACGCGGAGCTGAAGGAGCATACCGCCAAGTTCCGCAAACGGCTGGCGGCCGGGGAGACCCTGGACGACCTGTTGATCGAAGCGTTCGCCGTGTGCCGCGAGGCCAGTCGTCGCGTGCTCGGGATGAGGCACTTCGACGTTCAGCTTATGGGCGGCATGGTCCTCCACAGCGGGTGCATCGCGGAAATGGTCACCGGCGAAGGCAAGACCCTGGTGGCCACCCTGCCGGCCTACTTGAACGCCCTGGAGCAGAAGGGCGTCCATGTGGTCACGGTCAACGACTACCTGGCCCGACGCGACATGGAGTGGATGGGCCCGCTCTACATGACTTTGGGGCTCACCGTCGGGACCATTCAGCACGACATGGGGACCGCCGACCGGCAAAGGGCT
>CAYGZI010000623.1:0-3558 GCA_964354245.1 uncultured Planctomycetaceae bacterium | reverse complement strand
TCCTCTACCGGTTGAGTGCGGACGGCAAGGGGCTGACCGTGGTGGGCGACGACGCCCAGTCGATCTACTCCTTCCGCGCGGCCACCGTGCGCAACATCCTCGATCTTCCCAAGCACTATCCCCAGACCACGGTGGTGACGCTGGAGCAGAACTACCGCAGCACCCAGCCGATCCTCAAGGCGACCAACGAGGTCATCGGGCTGGCCGCCGAGCGGTTCACCAAGAACCTCTGGTCCGAGCGCAGCGAGGGAGACCGGCCCGCGCTGGTGACTTGCGAGAGCGAGGACGACCAGGCGGAATTCGTCGTCCGGCGGATCCTGGAGCACCGCGAGGCAGGCATCGATCTGCGCCGCCAGGCGGTCCTCTTCCGCGCCTCGCACCACAGCATCCTCCTGGAAGCCGAGCTGGTGCAGCGGAATATCCCGTTCCACAAGTACGGCGGCCTGAAGTTCGTCGAGACCGCCCACGTCAAGGACCTCATGGCCTTCCTCCGCCTGGCCGAAAACCCGCGCGACGTCGTGGCCGGAACGCGGATCCTGGGGCTCTTGCCGGGAGTCGGACCGACCAAGGCCCATCGCCTGATGGGCCTCCTGGCGGATTCCGGGGGCGACTTCGCCGCGTGGAAACAATTCAGTCCGCCCGCGGCAACCCGCGAGATTTGGCCCAAGTTCGTGGCCCTCGTGACCGGGCTTGCGCAGGCCGAGGGCGAGTTGCCCGCCCAGGTCCACCGCGTGCGCAAGTTCTACGACCCGCTCTTGGCGGAACACTACGACAACCCGCAGCCGCGCTCCCGCGACCTGGAGCAACTGGAGCAGATCGCCTCGCGCTACCGCGACCGGGCCACGATGCTGGCCGAGATTACTCTCGACCCGCCCAATTCCACTCAGGACCTGGCCGGCCCGCCGCTTCTGGATGAGGACTACCTCGTGCTCAGCACAATCCACTCGGCCAAGGGCCTGGAGTGGGACGCGGTCTACGTGATCCACGCGTCCGACGGCAACATCCCCTCGGACATGGCCACCGGGTCGCCCGAGGGCGTCGAAGAGGAGCGGCGGCTCTTCTACGTCGCGCTGACCCGGGCGAAGCGGCACCTGTACGTTTTGTGGCCCCTGCGATATTACCAGTCCTGGGGGAGCTTCAGCGACCGTCACGGCTACGCTCAGTTGAGCCGCTTCTTGCCCAAGGGCGTGGAGAAGTGCTTCGACCGGGTCACGGCCACGGTGCTGGACGAAGACGCGGAGCTTGAGGGACCGCACGACACGAGGGCCCGCTTCACCAGCCGCTCCGTGCGCAATCGCACGAAGAGGTTCTGGCATTGAGCCGGCAGACCCCTGGGGGTAAGGCGACCCAGGCGAAGGGCTCTCAGCTTTCAGCTATCAGCTTTCAGTTCTCAGCCTTCAGTTTCTCGGTCGCCGCTGGCTGACGGCTGATCGCTGATAGCTGAGAGCTGACGGCTACTGTGTTCCCTCGGCCGCCTGTTGAATAGCGGCCTTCTTTCCCAGGCTCGCCTCCAGGTCCGGCAGGTCGTAAGCCGCGAGCGCGCCGTGGACGACCTGGGCCGTTCCCAGCTTCGGCTGGCGGCTGTGGACCACTCCCGACCACGAGGCCGGCGGCCGCACGAGCTTCACCGAATCGAACAAGTCCGGCTCCACCGCCGCCGCATGGAGCGCCGCCGCGCCGACGTGGCCCACGGCAACCAGCTCGACCGCTCCCGGCCGGCCGCCCGGCGTCTGCTCCTTGAGGCATCGTGCCGCGATCAGGACGTGCTCGGCGCACAGGCCCACGCACGAGCGGCCCAGGAGGTACGCCGTGTGGGCGTCGCGCCCATCCGAGCCGCTGGATTTCGCCTGGCCCGTGCCTGGGAGGTCAAGTGCCAGTACGGTCTTGCCCTCAAGCGCCATGCGCTCGATCGGGCCGCCGGGCAAGGCGTCGGCCGCTTTGCCGCCTTCGTGGACGTAAAGCACCGCCCCTGCGCCGTCGGCCTTCTCGGGCAGGAACCGCAGCGCCGGCAGCAGAATGCCTTCCTCCACCTTCAGCAGAAGCTTGTCAATCCGGTAACGGTCCCGTCCGATCGTCTCGACCACCGCGACCTCCGGCTTGGGCAGGTCCGCCAGACGCCGGATGCCGGCAAGCTGCCGGACCTTGGCCAGCACCGCGGCCCGGTCGCTCGAATTCCACAGCTCCGCGCGCCGCGCGGCCAACTGCTTCTCGTAGTCTTCGTTCAGGTCGTAGACCGAGCGGGCCCCGGGCAACAGCATGACCTGCCCCTCCGGCGTACACTGATACTCCTTTTGAGAAAGCAGTGCGATGGCCGGCTCGGTGATGGGCAGGTCCTTGCCCAGCAGCCATCGCGACATCCAGCGGGCCACGCCCTCGCGCTGCGTCTTGTTGTAGTTGTGCTTGGCGTCGTTCTCCAGCAAGTCCACTCGCTCGGGAAGACCAAGCCGCGCGTACAGCCTCTTGGCATATCGGAAGGTCTCCCACGTGCCGCGGATGTCGAAGAAGTCCTGGGTGGCCGCGCAGACGAGAATCGGCATGGGGGCACGCATCATCAGGTAATCCGCGTGGTCCATCCCAAAGGCGAGCTGGCCAAAGATGTTCTGCTCGGCATCCTGGGGACCGATCGTCTTCAGAAGCGCGGGAAACCCGCACAGGTAGCAGCTTGGCGAGGCCGCGCGGATGCGGTCGTCCAGGGCCATCAGGTAGCTGGTCTGGGTGCCGCCGCCGCTGTTGCCCGTGCAGCCGATCCGCTGCGGGTCCACCTCGGGCCGCGACTGGAGGTAGTCGATGGCCCGCATCCCGTCCCAGATCTCGAAGCGCGCGGTGTTGCGACCCAGGAGCGTGCTTTGCAGGCCGACCTGGCCGTGGCCGCGTGTGCCCCAGAGATCGGGCCAGCCGCCCTTGCCGAGATACTGCCCGCGCTCGCCCTGGTCGATGGGGTCAAACACCAGGGCCGCCATACCGTTCAGGGCCAAGAGGGCGCCCATCGACTGGTATTCGTCGTGCCCTTTGGCCGCCTTGGCATGGCCGCAGGGCACAAGCACGCCGGGATAAGGCGGCTTGAGGCGGCCCGCATCGGGCAGAAACACCAGTGCGGTCACGAAGTGCCGCGGCTGGCTCTCGAAGATGACCTTCTCGACGCGGTAGCCGTCGCGGGCCACGGTCCCCGTCACTTTCGCACTGAGCGGGGTCCGCTCCGGCAGGCCGCCGATCGCCTCCAGGAACTTCGCCCTCAGCCGGGCTTGATAGGCCGCGATCTGATCGGGTGTCTTCCGGGCCTCATAGTCCGTCTGCCACCGCTTTCCGGCCTGCTCGGCCTGTCGCATCCAGTAACGGCTCATCATGCCGGCCGACTTGTCGCCCGGGATGCTCCCGGCCGGCAGGTCGAGGCCCTGCGCCGCCGCAGCGGCGACTATGACGAAGACCAGCAAAACGCCGACGATTGCTCGCAACGGACGCATGGCAGTTTACTCCGGGTTTCAACGAGGATTGAGTGACACCATGTAGTTTGACTGTGTATATCAGGTTTGGAGTTGTTTCCTCAATGGCGGCAAGCGT
>CAYGZI010000622.1:0-3573 GCA_964354245.1 uncultured Planctomycetaceae bacterium | reverse complement strand
CGTGCAGGTGTTCTACTTCGGCTATCGCACCTTCCTCGGCCCGGAGCGCGAGCCCGGGCCCCACGCCACCGGCGGGCCGGACGAATTCGAGCGGTTCGTCCGGGCCGTGCGGAGCCGCGGGGCGCCGGACCCGGGCGTCGAGGCCCAACAGGGGCACCTCTCTGCGGCCCTCTGTCACCTGGGGAACATTGCCTACCGCCTCGGGCGCAAGGTGACGTTCGACCCGCGGTCGGAGACGTTTCCCGGCGACCCGGAGGCCAACGCTTTGCTCAGCCGGGAGTACCGGCTGCCGCACGTCGTGCTATCAGTGCTAGCACGCGACGCCCGATAGGGGCGTATTGACCTTCCTCGCCCCAAGTGTTAGACTCCGGCTACGTGCGGCAATTGGGACTCGGGCCAGAAGGGACTGCCGGCAGAACGGACCTGCGGTGACAGGATGTTGAAGACGCTGGGAATCGTCCAGGCGTGTTTTCGGACGCCGCTTGCCCGTTCGCGGGCTGCGCGCAAGCTGGGCGGCAAACCGGTGCTGGAGTGGATCGTGCGCCGGGCGACCGACTGCCAGAAGCTCAGCGGCGTGATCGTGGCCACCTGCGACGATCCCGAGAACGAATTCGTCTCCCGCCTCGTGCCGTTGGACGTGCCCGTCCTGGTGGGCAAGAAGCAGGATTCCCTGGGGTGCTTTGCGGCCGCGCTGGAGGCCTATCCGGCGGACGCGGCCGTGCGCATCGGGGCCGACTGCCCCTTCATCGACCCCATGCTCATCGACCGGCTGGTGACCGCGGCCGGCGCCCATCCGGATTGCGACTACGTGGGCTACTGTTCGCGCGACGGGCGGCCCGCCGTGCTGTCGCCCGTGGGCGTGTATGCCGAGTGGGTGCGGACCGCGGCTGTGTTCCGGGCGGCCCAGAAGGCGAGACTTCCGGCCGACCGCGGTTCGGCCACGCGATACATCTACTCGCACCCCGAGAAGTTCCGCCTTTGCCTGATTCCGGCCCCGGAGCAGATCGACCGCGACGACGTGCGACTGACCGTGGACATCGAAGAGGACTGGGAGCACGCCCTGACGATCTTCGAGGCCCTGGGGCCCGAGGGGCTCGACTGGCCGCGGATTGCCAGTCTCCTGGATCACCAGCCGGCCTTGCGCCAGCGCATGGCCGCGCTGAACCGCGACCGGGCGGGGGCGTGAGCCGTAGGCGGCTCGCCTCTCAGACCAAGCGATTCCGCGCCGTGCCGGGGAGTTGGCGGCGGGATTCAGCCTCTGCCAAGGGAGAACCGTTCAGTTTCGGCGCGCCCTTGAGCGGGTCTCCGGTGCCTTGGACAGTGGTCGGGCGACAACAACTGGGATGGCGCCTACGAGTGCGGCGACCACGGCTTTGGGGCCTATCGCAATTTGGGCGACCTGGTGATCACCTGGAATGCCGCGGAAGGCCTTCCCGTGGTCGATTCCCCCAGCGGCCACGCTCAGGGCGATGGCAAGGGAATCGACCTGTGCGTGGATGGGAGGGCCGACACCAAGTGGTGCGTTGCCGATCCGGGCGGCCAGGTCGTCTGGCGAGCGGCCTTCCCGGTCGCCGAGATCGAACTGACCGGGGCCCCAATCGCAACCGGTGGCACTTCGATCCCCGCCGATTACCGCCGTGCGCTCGACATCGCGACCGGCATCCACACGACCACTTTCACCCAGGGCGGCGTGAAATTCACCCGCGAGGCGTTTGCCAGCCGTCCCGACCAGGTGATGGCCTTCCGTTACACCACCAGCAAGCCCGGCGCGCTCTCCGGCAGGATCATTCTGAAATCGGGCCAGAAGGCCAAGACCCAGGCGACCGAGCACGGCCTCTCGTTCACGGGCGAGATGCCCAACAAGCTCAAGCATGCCTGCGCCGTCCGGGTCCTTCACAAGGGCGGCACCATCGTGGCCGATGACGATGAGATCGCCTTCGTCAACTGCGACGACCTGACGCTGCTCGTAAATGCCCACATCGCGGATCTCTCCTTGCTGCTCGGCCGGGTCGCCCTGGAGATTGGCGCCACCGCGCCTGAGGTTCTGGCAATGCCGACGGACGCCCGCCTGAAACGCTATGCCCAGGGGCAGGCCGATCCCGATCTGGAAGAGACGATGTTCTACTACGGCCGCTACCTGCAGGCCAGTTGCTCGCGCCCCGGCGGCCTTCCGGCCAACCTGCAAGGTCTTTGGAACGACAGCAACAATCCGCCCTGGGCCAGCGACTACCACAACAACATCAATCTTCAGATGAACTACTGGGGCGCCGAGTCGACGAACCTGTCTGAATGTCATTTGCCGCTGATCGACTTCGTCGTCGCTGCCCAGAAGCCCTGCCGCATCGCCACCCGCAAGGCCTTTGGCGCCAACGTCCGCGGCTGGACCGCTCGCACCAGTCGGAGCATCTTTGGCGGCAACGGCTGGGAATGGAACATCACCGACATGCAGGCGCACCTGGCTCCGAATAGGGTTGGGAAATGGGGCCAACTCCAGGAATGGCAGACGGACCGCGACGAACCCAACGACACGCACCGCCATACCTCGCACCTGTTCGCCGTCTATCCCGGCCGCCAGATTGGCCTGGCCCGGACGCCGGATCTTGCCAGGGCCGCCATCGTTTCGCTCAAGGCCCGCAGCAACGACCGTGGCGACAAACCCTTTGGCGTCGACACCACCATTGGCGACAGTCGCCGCTCCTGGACCTGGCCCTGGCGCTGCGGCATGTGGGCGCGGCTGGGCGAGGGCGACCGGGCCGGCATCATGGTGCGTGGATTGCCGACGCACAATACCCTTCCTAACCTGTTCTGCAATCGTCCCCCGTTCCAGATGGACGGTAACTTTGGCATCACCGGCGCCGTCGCCGAGATGCTGCTCCAGTCCCATGCCGGTGAAATCGCCGTGATTCCCGCGATCCCCAAGGCATGGGCCGCTAGCGGGTCGTTCAAGGGGCTGAAAGCCCGGGGCAACTTCATGGTTGACGCCACCTGGCAGGACGGCAAGGTCATCAACTTTGCCATCCGCTCGCCCACTCCGAGACCAATCAAGGTCCGGGTCAACGGCGAAGCCAGAACCGTTAACGCCACCAAAGAATGAAAAGAAAAACCTCCACGTGCATGCAAAGCAAATGTCTTCTAGCGGTCCCTGCCTTCCCGATCGTTGGCGCCGCGTTGCCGGCTCATGCCACGTGGTATGGCGAGAATGTTGAGAAACGCTCGGACATCATGATGATGGACGTGCGCTGGCCGTGGTAACCATCAGGAGCGTCTGCAATGTCAAACTCAAGGCTGACACGTGCCGTTGAGGCTCCACGCCGACCCCGCGTTCCCTGAGCTTGGAGTTGTCAAGCCAAATCTACCTATGCGGAGGGGCTGCTGGATACAACTTTCGCGGATGAAAGGGCACTGTGATTGTCGGCTGCCGCGCAATAAAATGGGGCCTTGCCGGGACGGTTCAGAGGACATTTGGATCAGGATGATCTACATCGTTACATAGCGCGACATTCACCCAATTGAACAAGACAGAAAGGCCCGAATCCATGAAAGACACCCCGACCCTGAGCCGCCGTCAGTTTC
>CAYGZI010000621.1:0-3586 GCA_964354245.1 uncultured Planctomycetaceae bacterium | reverse complement strand
TTCGCCCGCCGCCAGGGTGCGAAAACTCCTTCATGGCGCCCACGATGCTGGCCATCGCCGGCGCGGCCAAGCCGCCGAAGATGCAGGGGCAGGTCTTTCTGGGCGACCGCTGCGGGCCGGACCGGCAGCACGTCTTCGGCGCCCGGGACCGCTGCGACGAGACGGTGATGCGGATCCGCACGGTGCGCGACGACCGCTACCGCTACATCCGCAACTTCACGCCCCAGACGCCGCTTTTGGCCAAGAATGCCTACAAGGAGCGGCAGTACCCGGTCTGGAACCTGCTGAAGGAGCTGCACGCGCAGGGCAAGCTGACCCCCGCGCAGGGGTTCCTTTGCCAGACGCGGATGCCGGACGAGGAACTCTACGACCTACAGAGCGATCCGCACGAAATCCGCAACCTCGCCGGCTCGACCGACCCCGCGCACCAGGCGCAATTGAAGAAGCTGCGGGCGGTGCTGGAGGAGTGGATCGTCCAGACCAACGACCAGGGGCGGTTCCCCGAGCCCGCCGAGGAGATTCAAGCCGCGTCCAAAGCCACGGCCAAGGCCGGGACCAAGAAAGCCGGCGGCTCCAAGGCGAGAGGGAAGAAGGCCAAGCAGCGTCAATGACCGCGGCGGCACGGGCCCGATAGCGGTTTTCCCATCTTTTCCTGTGTCCGGCGGGCGATATAATGACGGCTTGGGCAGACGTGTTTCCCCCCGGTGGAGTGCCAGGATGGACAAGGAATTGAGCGATCGGGCAGAAGGCATTCAGAAGCGGATCCTCCAACTGAGGGACTCTCTTTGACTACGATGCCAAGCGGTCCGAGGCGGCGGCCGTGGAAGGGCAGATGGCGGCCCCCGACTTCTGGCAAAACCCGGCGAAGACCCAGACGGTCGTCGCCCAACTGAAGGGGATCAAGGCCATTCTCAAGCCGCTCGATGAGGTCATCCAACAGGGCGACGACCTGGCGGCTATGGTCGAAATGGCCGACGAGGATGCGGGCTTCGCGGCCGAGCTTCCGGGGCAGTTGGCCCAGCTCGAGAAGGCCCTAGGCGAGCTGGAGACCAAGGCCCTCTTGAGCGGCCCGTTGGACGCGAACCCCGCCCTGCTGACGATCAACGCCCGCGACGGCGGCACCGACGCCAACGACTGGGCCGAGATGCTCCTGCGCATGTACATCAACTGGGCCGAGGACCACGAATACCAGGTGGAGCTGCTGGACCGGCAGGAGAACGAAGAGGCGGGGATCAATAGCGCGACCATCGCCGTGCGGGGGTGGATGGCCTACGGGTATCTGAAGGGTGAGAGCGGCATCCACCGGCTGGTGCGGATCAGCCCGTTCAACGCGGAGGGAAAGCGGCAGACGAGCTTCGCGGCCGTCGACGTGGCGCCCGAGGTGAGCGACGCGGTGGAGATCGAGATCCGCGACGAGGACATCGAGGAGCAGGTGTTCCGTTCCAGCGGGCCCGGCGGGCAGCACGTCAACAAGACGTCCAGCGCGGTGCGGTTGATCCACTTGCCGACGGGGATCGTGGTGGCCTGCCAAAGCGAGCGGAGCCAGCACAAGAACCGCGCCACGGCCATGAAGATGCTCCGCGCCCGGTTGGCCCGGATCGAGGAGGAGAAGCGCGAGGCCCAGCAGGCGGCCAAGTACAACCAGATGCCCAAGGTGGGATTCGGGTCGCAGATCCGCAACTACTTTCTGCACCCGGAGCAGCGGGTCAAGGACTCGCGCACGGGGTACGCGGAGACGAGCTTTCACGACGTGCTGGACGGGGGGATTCAGCCGTTCTTGGAGGCGTATTTGCGGTGGCGGGTGCAGGAAGGGGCGAGGGGTTAGGGGCTGGGAACCGGGGATTACAGTTTTCTTCCGGTCGGATACGAGCGAGGCGTGCATCTTTTGGGCGAGCGATGCCCAAGTGAGAATTGAGAAATGAGAAGTGCAAAGTGCAAATTGGCGGAACGAACCATCGTCTTTCATTTTGCACTTCTCACTTCTCATTTCTCACTTCTCACTGGCCCAGCGACAATCCTTGATCTCTGCCCGCTAGCCCCCGGTCCCTAGCCCCTATGCTTCCCGAACAAATCGAACGACTCCAGCGCCAGTACACGGATAAGTATGTGGTGGTCGATGCCGCGCGGCCGGAGCTGGCCCGGTTCCGGCACATGACCGGCCGGATCAAGACGATTAACATGAACGGCCGGGTGTTGGTGCAATTCGACGGCGACAATAACCGCGGCTGGTACGACATCGAGCTGGAGTTTCTGAAGGTGGTCGAAAAGCCGCCCGAGCCAACGGAGAAGAAGCCCGCGCCGCGGCCGGGATAGAGACCGCGGAGGCGCGGAGAGCAATCAGCATAAAGCCGCGACCGCCGGTCGCGCCTTTGTAAGGGAGACTCTTGCCGAAGTTGCGATTACATGCGGAGGGATCCCGATGGACGAGCACCGAAAACGAGAGGGGTCGCAGGCCGAGTCGCTGCCGGAACCGAAACGGCGCAAGCGCTGGCCGACGGTGGTGGCGGTGTTGATCGTGCTGCTGGTGATCGCGCTGATCGCGCTTTACGAGCGCCACGTGGGCCGATTCAAGCGGTCGGAGCCGTATCGGATGGCGTTGGCCCTGGTCCAGAAGGACGCCAAGGCCGTTGAGAAGCTCGGCATGCCGATCAAGGACGCGACCTCGATCTTTCGCCTGGCCTTTCCGAGCGGCTTCATCGACAAGCAGCGCGGCCAGGCGAACCTGGCGTTGAAGGTCTCGGGGCCCAAGGGGAAGGCGGACGTTTGGGTCCAGGCGCGGCGGGACGAGGGGAAGTGGGGACTGAGCCTGGTGGAGATCACACCGCCCGGTGAGAAGAAGATCCCGCTCGTCATCCCTCCTGAGTTTGCCGGGGACACCGCGCCGACGTTCGACCCCGCGACGGGTGGCGGCGGCGTCGAGCCCCCCAAGACGAAGCTGCCCAAGACCCCGCCCGGCAAGCCCGGGCCCGGGCCCGTCAAAGAGCCCGCGCCGCCGGGGTCGAACCTCAAGATCGACATTCCCGATCTTGACGCCAAGTAGCGGACGTGGACTGAAGCATAACCTACGATGGATTACAGCCAAATCCTGCCCGAAGTCTACGTGGGCTCATGCCCTGCGAGCCTTGAGGATATCGATCGGCTTCAGCGCAAGCTGGGGGTCACGGCGGTCCTGAATCTCCAGACCGACGAAGACCTCGATCGGCTGGGCTTGGACTGGGCGCGGCTGAGGGCCCATTATCGCAAGTTGCACGTGCGCTTGCGCCGCGCCCCGATCCGGGACTTCGACGAAGACGACCTGCGAAAACGTCTTCCCGAGTGCGTGAAGGCGTTGGGCGAGATGCTGCGCGACAAACACATCGCGTACGTCCATTGCACGGCCGGGATGGGCCGCGCGCCCAGCGTCGCGATCGCGTACCTCCATTGGGTGCGGCAGCACGAGCTGGACCATGCCGTCAACCTGGTGGCCAACTCTCGCCCGTGCTGCCCGAATCTGGAGGCCATCCGGCTGGCGGGGGAAGACGTGTGGGGAAAGGATGAGGGATGAAGGACGAAAGGGGGTTGGCATGGCCGGCCTTCTCATTCATCC
>CAYGZI010000620.1:0-3610 GCA_964354245.1 uncultured Planctomycetaceae bacterium | reverse complement strand
AATGGTTTCCGGGCCGGTCAGCCGCACTGTGTCCGCGCGGGCGCCGATCCTCGAGGGGGATGAGGACCTTGGCGCCTTCGGCCGGGCCCCCGCGGCCGGGCGATCACTTCCGCACCTCGATCTCGAGAATCTGCGGGGGCAGGGGCTCCGTCGGGCGATACCGGATGCGCACGTAGAGGCCTTGACGAACCGGTCCGCCGTGCGACGCGTCGCGATGGAATCCCGGTCGGGTCAGATCGGAGTACGCATAACTGAACCGCACGCCATGGACCGTGAAGCGTTCACCGCCGCCACGGAAGCCGGTTCGAAAGTCCGTGACTTGTCCCTCGACGGTCAGGTACTCGCCGGACTCCAACGACCGGGCAGCTTGCTCGCGCTGAGCCGATTTATCCCCATAGTCCGAGCACCCCCTGAATGCCCAAAGGGTCACAACGATGATTACGAAGACGCACAAACCAGCCTGCCAGATCTTCTCAGACCGCTTTCGCCGGGCGGCGAGTACGGCCAACAAACGGAACAGGTAAAGGAGCCCGAAACAGAGCGGGAAAAGGATAACTGCCGTAAGTATCCAGTGGAGCCCTTCTTGACGGATATCGTAGACTACCACGAATTCAGGGTTCGCCATAGAGTGGCCTCAGCCGAACGAATTGCCTTCCATCCTACCCCCTGCTGCGAGACATCTTCAACAAGGGCCTCCTGAAACCTGCTGCGATGACGGTGGTCGGACACTGAATGGTTGGGTACCATAGGACGGGTTTCAGCCCGTCCCCTCTCAAGGCGGATCTTGGGTCCGCGCTGCAAAGGCGAAGGAGGACCGTTTGGAGCATCCAGACAGCGACCAGCGGCTCAGCCGGATCTCCACCCAGTGGACGCTCATTCTCCAGGCGCACGGGCCTGTTGCGGATGCCGCGACGGCGGCCCAACGCGCCTTGATGCAACGGTACTGCGGCGTGGTCTACCGCTACCTCTTGGGCGCGCTCCGCGACGAAGACGCCGCCGAAGAGCTGTCCCAGGAGTTCGCCTTGCGGTTTGTGCGCGGGGATTTTCGCCGCGCAGACCCGGAGCGGGGGCGATTCCGCGATTATGTAAAGACCGCGCTGGTCCACCTGGTGACCGACTACCACAGGCGGCGGCACGCAGCGCCCCGCCCTCTGCCGAACGACCATCCCGCACCGCAAGCCGGCCCCAGCCCACCCGACGACCCCGACGCGCAGTTCACCGCCAGTTGGCGGGAGGAGCTGATCCATCAGACCTGGAAGGCGCTGTCGCAGGCCCAGCCGGCGTATCACGCGGTCCTGCTCTTGCACGTCGAGAATCCGGACATGCCGTCGGCGGAGATGGCGGACAAGCTCAGCGCGGAGCTTCAGAGACCGATGACCGCAGGCAATCTCCGCGTGACGCTGCACCGGGCCCGGGAAAAATTCGCGGACCTGTTGGTGGAAGAAGTCGCCCGGTCGCTTCAGGCTCCTTCCCGGGAAGGATTGGGCGAGGAACTCCGCGATTTGCGCCTGCTGCAGCTTTGCGCGGCGGCGCTGGAGCGATGGCGCCCCTGAGAATCGCGGGCCCGGCGTCTGCCTCACGGGCCGCCTTTGCCGGCGGCCTTGAGGGTCATTTCCAGCCATTGCCGGTTCCGCGTCAACTCGTCGCGGTAGATGGACACACCGGGATACTCCGCCGACAGCTTCTCAAGGATTTCACACGACTGACGGAGCAGCTTTTCCGACTCGGCAAGCCGCTGGCGCCCGCGGAGGACGTTTCCGCGCAGGCCTTGACATCGCGCCAAGTCGAGCCGGTAGCCAGGTTTCTGCGGATGGTCGCGGATCAGCTCCTCCAGGCGCGACACGGCCTTGGGGTAAAGCCCGTCCGCCTTCTCGATCTCGCCTTCCCTGGCGAGGCCGTAAGCCAGGGTCATACAGGTCAGGGCAGACTCGTGCTTGATCGCCGGGTCGGCACTCGGGGGTAACTGCTCGTAGGCCGTTAGCGCGTCCTCCAGCAGACCCAGCCGGATCTTGGCCGCGTTGGACGTTCTGGTGACCAGCCGCGCGACCTCCATCATCCGGCGCGCGGACGATTGGGCCTTGGCGAGGTTCTCCTCGGCAGTGCGCCGCTGCTTGTCGGCCTCGGCCGCGTGACTTTGCGCCGCAATGCGGGCTCGCTCGGCCGCCCCCGCGAGTTCCCGCTCCCGCTCCGCCGCCTCGTGAAGCTGGGCGTTATGCCAGAGGAGTCCCCCCAAGAACCCAAACACGCTCACCACAAGCACGGCGATCAGGGCTGCGGCCGCCGGTCGGCGCCTGGCCCATTTCAGGGCGCGCTCGACCATCCCGGCCGGCCGGGCGCGGATGGGCTTGTTGCCGAGAAACCGCTGGAGGTCGTCGGCCAAGGACCCGGCATCGGCATACCGCTTGGCGGGGTCCCGGTTGAGGCATTTCAGGCAAATCGTCTCCAGGTCGCGCGGCACTTTGGGCTGGAGCCGTGAGGGCCGCACGGGCTCGAGCGTCATCACCTGCTGCAGCGTGTCCATGGGTGTGACGCCCTGGTGCGGCGGCCGGCCGGTCAATAGCTCGTAAAGAATGGCTCCCAGCGAGTAGATGTCGCAGGCGGGTCCGACCTTGCCCAACGCTTGCTCGGGCGCCATGTAGCAGGGGGTGCCTAGGATTTCTCCCGTCCTGGTTTGCCCGGACTCGCCCTCCAGGCGTTTCGCCAGGCCAAAGTCGGCGATCTTCGGAGTTCCATCGGCCGCAAGCAGGACGTTGGACGGTTTGAGGTCGCGATGGACGACGCCGCGCCGGTGCGCAGACTGCACTGCGCCGGCCAACTGGGCGACGAGTTCAGCCGCCTCGCCGCCCGCTTGCGGGGCGCCGGCGAGCTTCGCGTCCAGCCCTCCGCCCGGCATGAACTCCATCGAGAAGAAGTCGCAGCCCTCTTGCTCGCCGACCTCGTAGATCGGGACGATGTTCGGGTGGGCCAGCGCGGCGACGGCCTCGATCTCCGTCCGGAACCGCGACCGTCGCTGGGGCTCGGCGCCCCATCCCCCACGGATCATCTTCAGCGCGACCACCCGTCGCGCCTTGATTTGTCGCGCCTTGTAGACCACCCCCATCCCGCCGGCGCCCAACGTCCCGAGAATCTCGTAACCCGCGACCGCCGGCGGCTCACTGATCGGTTCCTCCGCCTGCGGGATAGCCGCGGCCATGATTTCGGCAGCGCCGGCGACCGCCCGCGTGGGGATGTGTTGTGGAGGCGGTGGAAACAAGCGTTCGGTCTCCGGAGACGGGACGGGGCCGCGAGATTCGGCCGCGTCCGTCTTGGCATCTTGTGCCGCTAACGTCTTACCCGGCTCGGGCGGCATCGTCGTACCCTCGTGTTTGTGACCTGACGCCCGGGGAGATTATACGCAATTCGCATCCGTGCGACCAAGAGCCCACCGCGTTCGCCCCAGGCGGTGTCCGGCTCCTTCCGCTTGCTTTCGGGGGAACGCCGCGGCTGGTAGAATCGGGACCGGCTGAACCGAAAGGAGGACCGAACCATGACCGACCGCGCCAGCCCGAAGAGTTGCACGTTTCCTTGGATGCTCGCGATTGCCGCCGCTGCCGGCGTGCCGGGCGCGTCG
>CAYGZI010000619.1:0-3636 GCA_964354245.1 uncultured Planctomycetaceae bacterium | reverse complement strand
CGATTCCGGTTCCGCCGTTCAATTCCGCGGGGCAGGCTGCCAGCCTGCCTCTCAGTCCCGTAGGGCAGGCTTCCAGCCTGCCGTTCGGTCCCGTAGGGCAGGCTTCCGGCCCGGCTTTCGGGTAACACAGGCAAGATGCCTGTGCTACTTGGGGCCCCCGTTTGGCGGGGCACGGTCGTGCATTCTTGGCAGCCCTCGGTCATAATGGAAGATGAGGCCGGACAAGCAGTTCCGGCATTGCCCAACGGAACGGCGGCGCGGCCCTGACGACTTGAAAGTCGTCCCACAGGGCGTCCGCGCCGCACGAGGAGGTTTCCCTATGTCGTGGTTCGCTCGCAGCGCGGCCGTTGGAATCGGCATCGCGGTCTGGCTCGCGTCTTGCGTGGCGCCGGCAGCGTCCAAGCCCCGGATCGCCCCCAAGCCGCCCACTTCCGCGGCCGAGGAAGAACCCCCGGCGCTGAATCCCTTCGGGCCGGTCAAGACCGAGCGCGAGGACGCCGTGCCGGGCTACCTGGAGATGTCCGACGGCAAGGTCTATTGCGGCAACCTCTACATGACCCGCGATAAACGCATCAAGCTCTGGGACGCCCAGTTGGAGCGGCAGCGGGAGATTCCTCTGCGCGTGGTGAAGCAGATCGACTGCAAGGTCCTGAAGGAGTGGATGGAGAAGGAGTGGCGTTTCAAGGAGTTGGCCCTCGACCAAAAGGTATACACGGGCCGCACCTATCCGTCGCGGGAGTACACGCACGCGGTGACGCTCCAGGACGGGCGCAAGATCGCGGGCCCGCTGGCGGAGATCATCTACGTCCAGCCGTTCTTCGAGTCGTCCGACACGCCCAACCGCGATCCCTCGCGCCTGGAGCCCCAGCGGTTCATGCTCCACAAGCGCGACAAAGGGGACGCCGGCACCGACTTGAAATCGCTCCGCTACGTGAAGGTGGTGAAGCTCGGCCCGGACGCCCTGGAAGAGGGCAAACGCAAGGCTGGAAAGCAGAAAGAGTAGGCTGGGTGCCATGCCCACGCTTGTCGTGGGCATGTTGCCATTGCGGGAACGACGCAACATGGCCACGCAAGCGTGGCCATGGCACCCGCGATGGAGACCGGAGACTGTAGGTCAAACGTGCTCGAACTAGCATCCGAACAAGGTTACGGCTTCGCGACGATGCTGGCCATCGTCGGCGCCGCGGTCCTGCTGGTGGCCCTGTTCTACTACCGGGCCTTCGGGATGCTCCGCCCCCGGCAGTGGCAGACCTTGCTCCTGTTGCGGATCGGGGCGATCCTCGTGGTGCTCTTGTTCCTGTTCCGGCTGGGCTTCAGCTTCTACCAGCAGCGGGTGGGCAAGCCGCCGCTGATCTTCCTCTTGGATGCCTCCGGCTCGATGAGCATCGCCGACGACGCCAGCGGCGTATCGCGCTTCAACCAGGCCCGCTCCCAACTGGAAAAGTGGTGCCACGAGCTGAAGGACGATTTCACGATCTACCTGGTGGCGTTTGCCGAGCGGGCTTACACGCTGGGCGACCCCGGGCAACTGGCTTCACTGACCCCGACGGGCAGGGCCACGTCGCTCTCGGCCGCATTGCAGGCGGCCGCCCAGCAGGTGCCCAAACAAGAGCGCCCGGTGGCCATCCTCGTCTCCGACGGCATCCACAACTCGGCCCGCCCGCCCGCCGAAGTCACCAGGACGCTTCGCGACGCCGGGATCGTGGTCCACACGGTCGGGGTCGGCGCCAGCCTGCGGAGCGACCGATCCTTCCGCGACGTCCAGGTGACGGGAATCACCTGCCCGGACCGCCTGCTGATCAACAACAAGGCCAGGATCGCCGGGCTGGTCGAGGGGATCGGGATGGCCGGCCAG
The DNA here is from genome assembly GCA_964354245.1 of uncultured Planctomycetaceae bacterium. Lineage (GTDB taxonomy): Bacteria > Planctomycetota > Planctomycetia > Pirellulales > Thermoguttaceae > CAYGZI01. The sequence goes on along the minus strand of CAYGZI010000619.1, from coordinate 1,781 downwards.
GTGGTCAAGGTCGTGCTGGAGGACGAGGGCAAGCCGATCCAGGAGACCCAACTGACGCTCGACGAAATCGAAGGGGCCCAGAAGGTCGAGTTCGAGTTCACACCCACCGTCAAGGGCCGGCACACCTACACGATCCGCGTGCCGCCGGTCCCGCAGGAGAAGATTACCGAGAATAACTACCGCTCCGCCGTTTCGATGGTCATCGAGCCGGGAATCCGCGTCCTGTACATCGAAGGCACCCTCCGCGGCGAATACGGGGCGATCGTGGACCGCTTCCTGTCCAAGGACCCGGACCTCGAGTTCTGCGCCCTGATCCAGACCCGGCCCAACTTCTTCCTGACGCGCACGAACATCAAAGGGCTCGACCTGAAGACCATCCCCTCCGACGCGGAAACCCTCAACAGGTTCGACGTCTTCATCCTCGGCGACCTCGACAGCACGTATCTCAAGCCCGAACAGCAAAACCTCATCGTCCAGAAGGTCCGTAGCGGCGGCGGGCTGGTGATGCTGGGCGGCTACCATGCCCTCGGGCCGGGCGGTTACGCCGGCACGCCGATCGGCGAAGTCCTCCCGGTATTCTTGGGCGACCGCAAGATCGGGCAGGTCGACGAGCCCTTCCTGCCGCTGTTGACCCCGGACGGCGTGCGCCACCCGATCTTCGCCAACATCGCCGATTTCTTCCGCACTCAAACCGGACTGCCCCGTCAGAGCGGCCTGCCGGAGCTGGACGGCTGCACTCGGGTCCAACGGGCCCGGCCCGGCGCCAGCGTTCTGGCGATCCATCCGACGGACGTGGGGCAAATGCCGGTCCTGGCCGTCCAGCCGCTGGACAAGGGGCGCACGGCCGTCTTCTGCGGCGACACCACGCGCAAGTGGCAGCAGGGCCCGCTGGTCCTCGGCCAGGACTCGCCGTTCCTGAGGTTCTGGGGCCAGATGGTCCGCTGGTTGGCGGGGCGATCCGGCGCAGTGGAAGAGAAGGCGAGCATCACGGCGGCCATCGACAAAGGCTTCTACGAGCCCGAAGAGCAGATCCAAGTGACGGCGATCGTGCGCGACGAGAAAGGCCAGGGGAGCCAGAACGCCCAGGTCAAGGCCAAGATCAAAGGCCCTACCGCGAGCGAAGAGGTCGCGCTGACGCCCGTGCCCGGCCCAACCGGCCATTACGCCGGCGCGTACAAGCCGAGAATCCCCGGACGCTACGACGTTGTGGTCGAGGCCCGCGCCGCCCAGGTCACGCTCAGCAGCGAGAAGCTCGTGGCCGAAGTGGGGCGCGTGAACCTGGAGTTCGAAAAGCTCGACATGGACGACAAGATGCTCGCGCAGATTGCCGCGGAGACCCGGGGGCGCTACGTCCACCTGAGCACCGCCTCGACGCTGATCGGCCAGTTGGACCGCTCGCGGCGCGAGCAAAGCGAGCTTCGCAAGACGGACCTGTATCGGCCAGCGGGGTTGTTTTGGGCGGTCTTCGTGGCGCTGGTGAGCACCGAATGGTACTTGCGGCGGAGATTCCTGTTGCGATGAAGCAGTTGTCAGTTGTCGGTTGTCGGTTGTCAGTTGTCGGTGATACGTGGTGGCAAAACCGAGCCGCGTAGCGGGCGGGCTTGCCCGCCGTGCGTCTGCACGAGCTTCCCACGGTAACCAGCAAGCACTCATCATGTCGCGCCAAACCGGATACCGCTACTTGGAGCCGGCCGCCCTGGCCCGCGTGAAGAACCTCGCCCTGGTGGCCCGCGGCGTGGTCGAAGGCTTCATCAGCGGCCTGCACGCCAGCCCCTACAAGG
>CAYGZI010000618.1:0-3644 GCA_964354245.1 uncultured Planctomycetaceae bacterium | reverse complement strand
GTATCTGCGGCGGGCACCGGCACGCTGAGAGTCCAAACCGCCGCGAACAGGACCGCGAACAACCCAAGCACTGATCTCCGCTTCATGTTCTCGCTCCTCAGTACCATCTTTACCCTTCCAAGCCCACGCCCCTGCAACCCGTGGGCTTTACCACTGGTGCGTGACGCACCGGCCAGTATACGTGCTGCCCCGGTCGAAGGAAACCCAGACGGACAATCTCCCCGCGAGTTGACTGGCGGCAGGCGGCGTGATACCTTGCATCCGCGTGGCACAGCCTGGGGCACTGTGCCGCTGTTTGCCGCAAGGCAAGCAGTCTTGACCCACCCCATTCCCCGCCACGGAGCATACCGATGTCCAGCCTGATGCTTCTGATGCTTCTCACTGCCGCGCCGCCCGAGGCGGTGCAGGTTCCCGCGGAGTCCGAGATCCTCAAGACGCTCCGGCCCGGCCATCCACGACTGATCGGCCTGCCGGCCGATCTTGAGCGAGTGAAGAAGCTCATCGCCGAAGACTCGCGGGCCGGCGAGATCTACAAGCAAGTCAAGCGGGAAGCCGACCGATGCCTCGCGCAGAAGCCCGTCCAGCACCGGCTCATCGGCCCGCGGCTCTTGGACCAGAGCCGCACGTGCCTCCGCCGGGTTTACACACTGGCGACCGTCTATCGGATCGACGGCGACCGCCGTTACGCGGACCGGGCGATCCAGGAGATGCTCACCGCGGCGGCGTTCGACGACTGGAACCCCTCGCACTTCCTCGACACGGCCGAGATGACCCACGCGCTGGCCGTGGGCTACGACTGGCTCTACGACGTGCTCACGCCCCAACAGCGGGCGACCATCCGCAAGGCGATTGTCGAGAAGGGGCTTCGGGAGGCAGAGAAGATCTACCGGAAGCGGGGCTGGTGGTCCACGTCGCGGCACAACTGGAACCAGGTCTGCAACGGCGGGATTTCGCTCGGGGCCCTCGCCGTGGCCGAAGACGAGCGTCCGCTGGCCGCCTACATCGTCCACGAGGCGGTCCAGTCGGTGCAATTGGCGATGGCGGAATTCGCCCCCGACGGCGCTTGCGGCGAAGGCCCCGGATACTGGAACTACGCCACGAGCTACAACGTCTACATGCTCGCCGGGCTGGAGAGCGCCCTGGGGACCGACTTCGGTTTGAGCCAATTCCCCGGCTTCTCGACCACCGGCGATTTCCGCATCCACTTCGTTGCGCCCACGCACCTGGCGTTCGCCTTTGCCGACTCGAGTTCCGGCACGGGCGAGGCCCCGCAGATGTATTGGCTTGCCCGCAAGTTCGACAGACCACTCTTCGCCCGGCACGAGCGGCAGTACGTGGGCGGTGGGTCTGCGCAGACGTTGTGGTGGTTCGATCCCCGCGGCGGCGGGGCACCTTTTGAGTCCGACGGCTATGCGACCGACCGCCACTTCCGCCACGTGGACGTGGTCATGATGCGGAGCCGGTGGAACGACCCCGAGGCCGTGTTTGTCGGCTTCAAGGCAGGCGACAACAAGGTGAACCACAGCCACCTGGAGCTGGGCAATTTCCTTCTGGACGCCGCCGCAGAGCGATGGGCCATTGACCTCGGGGCCGACGACTACAACCTGCCCGCCTATTTCGGCAACAAGCGATGGACCTACTACCGGCTCAACACCGCGGGCCACAACACGCTCTTGATCGACGGCAAGAACCAGGACCCGAAGGCGGTGGCCCCGATCGTCGCGTTCTCGTCCACGCCCGCGCGGGCCCACGCCGTGGCCGATCTTTCGGCGGCCTACCGAGGGCAGGCTAAGAAGGTCCGCCGCGGCATCGCCCTGATCGAGCGGCGCCAGGTGCTCGTGCAGGATGAAATCGAGGGGACCGCTGGCTCGGAGATCGCGTGGCAGATGCACACCCGGGCGAAGATCGAAACGGACGGCTCTCGGGCGGTGCTCAGCCAAGGCGGGAAGAGACTCGTTGCGCGGATCCTCTCGCCGGCCGGTGCAGCGTTTTCAACCGCCGCGGCGAGCGCCCTGCCGCCACAGCGCCAACAGCCGGACGTGACGAAGCTGATCGTGAAGGTCCCGGGGAGTGAGAAGCCCGTGCGTTTGGCGGTCGTGTTTGCCGCCGATGGGAGCGACGCGCAATCGCCGGCGCTCGCTCCGCTTGAGACGTGGACAAACGGGCCTCGGCAATGAGGTCAAAGGTTTCGTGGTTCACGGTGCTCCCGCCGCGAAGCGGCGGCGGTCAATAGCCAGGGGCGCGAGCCCCTGGAATTGCGGCGTTTTCCGGATGCCAAACCCCGAAGGGGCGGCAGACCGTTCGTAACAACGTAAGATAGCGGCGATGCCATGATACGTTCAGCCCATGCGAACCGCCTGAACCGCCTCCCACGCATCGCGTCTGCCGCGGTGATCGTACTTGCTCTGGCTGGCGTCAGCGCCGGTCAAAGCCCAGCACCGGGGAGCAAAGGGCCGACCTCCTGGCTGGCCCGCCCGCAGCAAGTCGCGGCGAAGATCGCTCAGTGGGCAAGGGAACACCCACAGATCGTTTCCCTGGACTCGCAGAAGACTCTCGGCGGCAATACCGCGTATGCCGTGACGGTCACGGACCGGAAGACCCCCGACCAGAAGAAGGCGAAGATCCTCTTTGCCCAGCCGCACGCCCACGAGCCGGCGGCCACGGCCGGGATGATGAACTTCCTCGCGCAACTGATCGAAGGCAAGGAACTGGACGGGCGCAAGGCCGCGATCGACCGCGAGACGATCCTCCGGCGCTCCGTGCTCACGTTCATTCCTGACGGCAATCCCGATGGCCGCAGCCGCGCCCCGGTCGATTGGTGGGACGGCGGCAAGTACTCCAACAAGGAATTCCTGGACTTCGCCTTCGGGCGGACGGCGGCGGGCGAGCGTGCGAAACGCCTCGGGCGATGGAGCAACAAGGACCAGCAGCCGGCCCTGCTGGGAATCGTGTACGAGCAGATCAACGAGCACGAGTTTGTCGAGCCCAACCGGGACCTCGAATCCTCCTACTTCAAGCTGATACTCCGCGCCCGCACGCAGCGGGACTACGACCTCCACGTTGACCTGCACCAGACGGAGTTCGAGAAGTCGCCGTATCAGGCGATGGTCATCCTCCCGTTCATGCAGAAGGAACTCCCGCCGCGAATCCAAAAGGCCAACGTGGAGGCCGCGGCGGCGGTGCTCAAAGCGTGGCAGGACGTGGGGGCCAAGGCGATCCCCGAGGCAAGACCGTTGGGCTACGGCGAGGACCAAATCCAGTACTTCCGAAGGTGTTGGAGCGACATCTTCGCGAAGACCCCCCACGTCACCATCGAGATCCAGAACAACAGCCCGCGCACGCCTCCCGACCTGCAACGCGATCTCATGGAGACCGCGATCCGGACGGCCATCGATTGGGGGCTCTCAACCATCGACAAGTAGGGCAGGCATTCCTGTCTGCCGCGCCAACAGGAGGGCAGACATTCCTGTCTGCCGCACCAACCTGGAGGACATGAAAATGGACGCCCTGGATGCCATCCTCACGCGGCGAAGCATCCGCCAATACCAGGACATGGCCGTGCGCGAGGAGCTTATCGAGAAGGTCCTGGCAGCGGCCATGAGCGCGCCGAGTGCCCGCAACGCCCAGCCGTGGCAGTTCGTGGT
>CAYGZI010000617.1:0-3650 GCA_964354245.1 uncultured Planctomycetaceae bacterium | reverse complement strand
CGGGCCCAGCCCATCCAGATCGTCAGGCCCATGAGCACCAGGAACACCGGGATGCACAGGAACGTCGCCTTGTGGGCCAGGACCCAGCGCAGCGCCGGCACGTAGACCTTCAGGATGCCCCGCGAGACCACGTTTTTCTCCAACGGTAGGAGCCGCTCCCGGGCCATGCGGAAGACCAGCAGCATGGTGATCGCGCCGATGGCGGCCGCGATCAGCCAACCCTGAGTCGCCGGCGCCGATGCCGGAAGGAGGAAGTTCCGGAAGATTAACCCGGCCACCAGCGCCATCACCGCGCCGGCCACCAGGCCGACCGCGGCGCTTCGCCGGCGGCTCCAGCGAGTCGGCTTCAAGAGATAGTAGCTCAGCGTGGGAACGACGGTGATCGAGAGGATCGCTGACGCGGTGATCGCGAACGTCTTGGTGTAGGCCAGCGGCCCGAAGAGCTTCCCCTCCTGGTCCGTCAGGGCAAAAACCGGGATGAAGGAGACGATCGTATTGGAGACCGCGGTCACGATCGCGGTGCCGACCTCGAAGGCCCCTTTCTCAACGCACTGGTAGTACGTCTTGGAGCCGTCGTTATTGGCCACGTGGCGATAGATGTTCTCCGTCATGATCAGGCCCATGTCGCACACGTCGCCAATGGCGATGGCCAGGCCGGCCAGCGACATGATGTTCGAGTCCACGCCGAGGTAGTACATCACTAGGAACGAGATCGCCATCGACGTGGGGAGCGTGGCCACGACGATGGCCAGTGAGCTGCGCAGGTGCAAGAGAAACACGAACACCACCAGGGAGGCCACGATCCCCTCTTCGATCAATGCCTCCGTGAGCGTGTCCATGGTCTCGTGAATAATCTCCGTGCGGTCGTAGAAGGGGACGATCTTGACCTTGGACACGCGGCCGTCGGGCAAGGTCTTTTGTGGCAGGCCCGGATCGATCTTGGCGATCTCTTCCTTGACCCGGTCGATTACCTCCAGAGGATTCTCGCCGTAGCGCATGGTGACCACGCCGCCGACGGCCTCGGTGCCTTCCTTGTCCAGGGCCCCGCGGCGGAAGTCGGGCCCCAGGCTCACCGTGGCCACGTTCTTCACATAGAGCGGCGTGCCCCCTTCGGATCGGAGCACCACGTTCTCCAGGTCCTCCGGCCTCTTGATGAACCCCACGCCGCGGATGAAGAACTCCACCTCGTTGATCTCGATGACCTTGGCGCCCACGTCCACGTTGGACTTCCGCACCGCCTCGGTGATCTCCGGGAGCGTGACGCGATGGGCCCGCATCTTCACCGGGTCCACGTCGATCTGATACTGCTTGACGTGGCCGCCGATCGAGGCAACTTCCGAGACTCCTTCGACCGCGTTGAGCTGGTAGCGGATGTACCAATCCTGAATGGACCGCAGCTCGGCCAAGTCAAAGCCTTCGCCCTCGACGGTGTACCAGAAGACCTGGCCCAGGGCAGTCGCGTCGGGGCCCAGCACCGGCTCGACCCCGGCGGGGAGCCGGCTGCGGGCCACGTTCATGCGCTCCAACACCCGGCTCCGGGCCCAGTAGTAGTCGATCTTGTCGTGGAAGATCACGAAGACCATCGAGAACCCGAAGCCCGACATCGAGCGGATCACCTTCACTCCCGGAGTGCCTTCCAGGGCGGTGGTCAGCGGGTAGGTGACCTGGTCGTCCACGTCCTGCGGGCTTCGGCCCGGCCAATCCGCCACCACGATGACCTGCTTCTCGCCGATGTCGGGGATGGCATCCACGGGCGTGTGCGTCAGGGCGTACCAGCCGCCGCCGAGGATCCCCAGCATGGCGAGGATCACCAGGAACGTGTTCTTGAGGCACCAGCGGATGATGGCGTTGACGATCATTACGAAATCCTTTTGCGGCTTTCAGCTTTCAATCGTAGGGCCGGCTGTGCCGGCCGAATCGTGAGGACCGGCACAGCCGGCCCTACGACTGCTGATGGCTCACGTCGGCTGCGGTCGGGGGCCCGCCGCCTTGATCTTCTCCAGCGCGGCCTCGGGGTCGCTCTTGACTGCGGCTTCGCAGCCCTTGCAGCACAAAAAGAGCGTGCGGCCGCCGATGGTCATCTTGGGCGGCACCCCCATGGAGCCGAGTTTTGCGCCGGTGATCGGGCAAACCCGTTGCGCCACGGCCGCTTCGCGGTCCTCCGCCGGAAGCTTGTTCAGGTTGGCCCATTCCTTTAAGGAGAACTCCGGGGGCCGCCCGCCGGCCCCGCCCGCCCCCGCGCCGCTTGCCGTGGGGGCTCCCGGGCCATGGCCTGCGTGGCCGGTCGCCGCGCCTGCCGCCCCCTCCGGATACAGCAGACTCATCTTGCCGGTGATCTGAAACTGCGAGTCCAACAGGAAGTTGCCGCGTGTCACGACCCGCTCGCCCTCGCTCAGACCGGCTAGCACCGGGAAGTATTCGCCGGTCCGCGGCCCCAGCTTCGGCTCCACAAGCCGGTAATGCCCGGGTTGATCTTCCGCGTAGACCAATTGCCGGCGCCCGGTGGTGAGGACCGCCTCCGCAGGCGCAGCCAGCACGCCCGGGTGCGACTGGGCCCCGCCGGGCGCCGGCTTTCCCGGAACTTGCTCCAAGGGCATGCCGCACACGTTGCAGTCACCGGGCTGGTCGGCCACCACGTACGGGTGCATCGGGCAAGCGTATTTGCCCTCCAGGCCGGTGGGGGCCGGGCTGCCGTCGGGCAGGATCGGGACCTTCACCAGGGCCTGGGCGTACATCCCCGGCTTCAACCGCAGCGAGCGGTTGTCCAGGATCACGCGCACGCGCACGGTCCGCGTGGCTTCGTTCAGCACCGGTTCGACGAATCCCACCGTCCCGGTGACCGGCCGGGTCGGCTCGCTCTCCAACGTCACTTGGACCGCCTGCCCAAACCGGATCCACGACAGCTCGGATTCGTACACGTCGATCACCAGCCACACCTGGCTCAGGTCGGCGATGGTGTAGAGGAGGTCGCCCTCTTTGACGTACTGACCCGGTCGGATCCTCTTTTCGATCACCGTGCCGCCGATCGGCGCGTAGACCACCAGGTGGGTTTGCCCCTTGCCGGTGGAAGCCAGCTCGTCGATCTGCCCGTCCGTGATGCCCCACAGTTGCAGCCGGCGCCGGGCGGAGGCCGAGAGCCGAGTTCCGTCCGCTCGGCGCGACGGCCCCTGCGCCTGCTCGCTGCGATACCACAGCAAGAACTCGTCTTGAGTGACCACGAGGTCCGGGCTGTAAATGCCCACCAGGTGCTCGCCCTTGCGGACCGGCGTGCCGGGGAAGTCGGCGAACACCTGGTCCACGCGGCCGGCGACCCGGGCGGCGATCTGAGCCACCCGGGTCTCGTCCAGTTCCACTTTGCCCACCGTGCGGAGTTCCTTAAACAACTTCAGGCGGCGGATCGGCGAGGTGGCCACGGTGGCCATCTTCCGGGCATGTTCGCTCAAAGTGAGGGAGTCGGCGAAGTCTTCCATACCCTCTGCCCCGCCGGCCCCGCCGACCGGCTCCAGGTCCATTCCGCACAAGGGGCATTTGTCCGGGTGGTCCATGACGATCTGCGGGTGCATGGAGCAAGTCCATTTCTGAGCGGCTCCTGCCTGACCCGCCTTTGTGGCTTGCCCGCCCCCCTGCGTTCCCACCACCATCAGCGTGAC
>CAYGZI010000616.1:0-3652 GCA_964354245.1 uncultured Planctomycetaceae bacterium | reverse complement strand
AAGGCCGGCAAGCACGTCTACTGCCAGAAGCCGCTCACCCACGACGTCTACGAATCGCGGATGTTGGCCAAGACGGCCAAGGAGTGCAAAGTGGCCACGCAAATGGGCATCCAGGGCCACTCCGGGGACGACATACGGCGGGTGGCCGAGTGGGTCTGGGCAGGCGTGATCGGCGAGGTCCGCGAGGTGGATGCCTGGTGCGACCTGACCTATTATCCTTGGGGCCACGCGGGCTGGAGCTCCCAGTGGTCGGACCGGCCCAAGGAAACGCCGCCCGTGCCGGCCGGAATGAACTGGGACCTCTGGATCGGCCCTGCGCCCATGCGCCCGTACCATCGGGCCTATCACCCGGCCACGTGGCGGTGCTGGTGGGATTTTGGCTGCGGCATGATGGGCGACCGCGGGGCGCATACGCTGGACCCAATCGTCTTCGCCCTCAAGCTCGGCCCGCCGACGAGCATCGACGCGACCTCCTGCGGCAACACGCCGGAGGTCCACCCGCTCTCGAACATCGTGACCTTCCAGTTCCCGGCGCGCACCCAGGGGGTACCCGGCTTCCCGCCGCTCAAGCTCGTTTGGTACGAAGGCACGCGCCCGCCGCGGCCCGAGGACCTGGAGGACGGGCGCGGGTGGCCGGGCGAAGGCGGGGCCCTCATCAAGGGCACCAAGGGCATCATCATGTTCGGCGTCTACGGCAACAGCCCGCGCATCATCCCCGAGGCCAAGATGAAGGAGGCCAAGCTGCCGCCGCCGTCGATCCCGCGGGTTCGCGAGTCGCACGAGATGGACTGGGCGCGTGCCTGCAAGACGGGCGAGCCCGCCGGGGCCGATTTCTCCTACTCCGGCCCGTTGACCGAGACGTGCCTCTTGGGCAACATTGCCAAGCGGGTCGATGCCCGGATCCTCTGGGACGCGGCGAACCTGAAGATCACGAACCTGCCCGACGCCAACCGGTACGTGCGCACGGAGTATCGGAAGGGGTGGAAGTTGTAAGGGTTCGGGGTTCAGGATTCGGGCGTAGGTTATGCTTCAGCACAACCGTTGCGCGGGCGATTCGCTGCCCGAGGTGCAAGATGCCTCGATGCGTTTCACAATGAAAGGAGCATCCATCTTCTCGACCGGCACGCCAGTCTCCGCGGACAAATCCTGAAGGAAGCGCAGCGCAGCGACGGCCGTCGACGCCACATACCGAGCCGACGGGCTGAGGTTTGCACGTTCGACCACTTCCATGTCTTCCTGTGTTGGACGGAATAGTCCGCTTTGTTGTTCCATTTTCGCCATGCTCCAGTCGTGGGTGTGCTATCCCGACGCGCTCTCATCTCTCAGCCGCCGGTAGAGTTCCGCGTTCTTCTTGAGAACGTACCCCGCCGCTTGGGCGAAATCCTCGCGGGGCTGACTGAGCCAGTCTTCGAGGCCCGCTCGGGCCAATTCCTCAGGGGGCACTCCAACCTGTTGAGCGAGCAGCTTCAACCGCTCGAAGCGGTCGTCGGAAAGGGGGATGGTAATGGTGCTCATGGCAATTCGAGTCGGCGGGGGCCTCTAGAGACAGCCGAACGCTGCCAGCAGTATGGCGCGCGCCGGTGGGGCGTGTCAAATGGGGTCCTACGCGAATCATATCGCTTCGGAGGCGAGATGGACGAAGGAGGTACGGGTTCCTCTTCTCTGTTCCTGCCTGTTTCTGGGGGCGGAACGAGAGAAGAGGAACCCGTACTCGCTTTTCGGCGAACAAAGCGGATCGCATTGGAAAATGGTCCAGTACGGCTGTGGGTGCTGTCATCCGGCAGGGCCGCGAACGCTGTCACCTGGCCCCCCAGACGCAACCCAGAAGAGCCCGGTCCGCGGCCCGAGTACTCGGTACCGAGTACTCCGCACGCGCTGGTGGCTGGGGCGTAGCGAAGCGTGCCGCGGCAACCGGGGATTCCCGGCCCCGTCACCAGGGCAGCTCCTCGTCCTTCCCGTTTCCTGGACCTTCGTCCGTCTCCGCTTCGGACGGCCCGTCTGGCAGATCGTCCTCTTCCAGAGACTCTTCGTCGAACTGCTCTTCGTCGAATTCGTCTTGGTCGAACTCGTCTTCCTCGAACTCGCCTTCCTCGCCATCCTCCTCATCGTCCCAGACCCAGCCGCCGCGCTCGTCTCGATAGTGGGGATCGGTGGGCAGGATGTCGAAGCCGAACCCGCAGCCGCCGCAGCCGGGCGTGGGGCAGCACCAGAAGCCTCGCTGCGTGCCATCAGGGCCGGTCTCCACGCGCCACTCGATAAGGTAGCTCTCGTACTCCTTCCCACAGTGCAGGCAGCCGACCTGCGTGGGAATCGCCGGCGGGTGGAACGGATCGGCTTGCGGGTCCAACGGGTCGAAGACCATGGCGTTGCCTCCCGGGAGACAATCTGACGACGGGATTCAGGGGCGTCGGCTGCGACTGCAGTATGCCGCACCCGGGCCAGCGATGTCAACCGCCGGCCGGACCAACCCCTGGCAGGGCGCCGGCCAATGCGATAAGCTGACTGCGATGCGAGGGGGACAGGTGTAGGCTGGGGCGCAGCCCCAGCACGACTGGCACGCTGACCGCGACAAGATGGCGGGCGTGCTGGGGCTGCGCCCCAGCCTACGGCCTCGTCCCTCACCCCTGATCCCTGGGAGTCCATCGTGCAACTGAGCGGCAAAGCGGCGTTGGTGACCGGCGGCACCAAGGGGATCGGAGCGGCCACGGCGGTCGAGCTGGCCCGGCGCGGCGCCGACGTGGCCATCGTGGGCCGGCACGACGATGATGAGGCCCGGGCGACCAAGGCGCGAATCGAGGCCCTGGGGCGGCGGGGGCTGGTGATCGTCGCCGACATGGGCAAGCCGGAGGATGCGGCCCGCTGCGTCGCCGAGGCGGCCGACAAGCTTGGCTCGGTGGACGTGTTGGTGCATTGCGCCGGCGGGCTGGTGCCTGGGGGGCTGCTGGAGGTCACGCCCGAGGCGTGGCACGCGGCCTTCGACGTCCACGTCCACGCCGTGTATTATCTCTGCCGGGCGGCCGTGCCGCTAATGAAAAAGCGGGGCGAGGGCTCGATCGTGCTGATCTCATCGGTGGCGGGCATCCGCGGCATCCATTTCCACTTGGCGTACCAGGTGGTCAAAGGGGCACTGCCGCAGTTCGCCCGGGCGTTGGCGCGACTGCACGCCGACGACAACATCCGAGTGAACTGCATTGCCCCGGGGATCATCCGCACGCGGTTCCACGAGAAGATGACGCCGGAGCAGAAGAAACATAACCTGGACAACCGCGTCCCGCTTCACCGCGAGGGCACGCCCGAGCAGGTGGCCACGCTGATCGCGGAGGTGGCGACCAACGACTACGTGACCGGCGAGACGTTTACGATCGACGGCGGGCTGACGATGCGGATTGCGTGAATCGTCGGATGAGATCACGAAAGCCCGAAAGGACGAAAGCACGAAATCGATTCTGATGGTACAGCGTGCGAAGGGTCAACCAACAGATGAGGGCGTGTGATGATCCGGATTCTTGAATGGTTTGCCGGCGGAGTCACATTGGCCGTTGCGATGGCCGGCGAGGTCCACTCCACTGCGGCTGAGAAAGCGCCCGCGGACGGGACGGTCGTCAAGGCGGTGCTAAGCACGAAGGCTACGGGCGAGAACCTGCTGAAGCCG
>CAYGZI010000615.1:0-3663 GCA_964354245.1 uncultured Planctomycetaceae bacterium | reverse complement strand
ATCAGGAAGGTCGCCCCATCGGGAATCGCGGAACCCGGCACGACACCGAAGGTCGTACTGTCGATCATCGTCAACGGGCTGGTGCCGGGGTCGCCGCCCGGCGCAAGCGTCCACGTGCCCACCGGCTGATACTGATTCCCGATCCGCAAGCGGAACGTCCGCACGCCGAGATAACTGGCATTGCCCAGATTCTCGATGGCGTCGGAAAACGTCAGCACCGCCTTGTCGGCGGCCGCGTCGTAAACGATCGCGGTGGGACTGACCGCGATGTCGTCCAACGGGTCGCCCGGATTATTCTGCGCGATCAGCGTGTAGAACGACGTGTTGTAGACCGACGTCGGGCCCACGGTGCCGAGATCGTCGTTGTTGAAGTAGACCTCGATCGTGCTGCGGCTCTGCTGGAGCTGGCCGGTCCCGGGGTCGCGGGTGACCGGCTGCGGCACCACGGCCACGATCTGCGGGGCGAGGTCCAGCTCGAAGCCGTGCGTGAGGTCTTTTCCTTCGTGGAAAGCCTTGCCGGCAAAGTTCTTCAAGGGCGTCGGGCCCGAGCCGGCGATCTGGAGCTGGTAAAGATCGTCGGGCAGGGCTTCGGCAAAGCGGAGGATGACTTCGTTCGGTTTCTCGCCGATCCCCCTCCATCCTTTCTGCTGCCAATCGTTGGCCGCCACGGAACCGGCCAGGACCACAATGTCGGGGCTGGATCCGCCGGGGCCGAACTGGCCGTCGCCGCCGGCGCGCACCAACTGGATGGCGTCCAACGTGGCCGGATCGATCCTCTGCCCCTCGTTGAACCGCAGTGTCAACTCCCGCGGGGCCACGGTCAGCAGGTCCCCGTCCAGGATCCTCTCTCCCACGTTGGGGATCACCGAGATCAGCTCGGGCCCCAGCGCTTGTCCGGCCGTTCCGTACGCGGTCAGCGACCACGAGTTCAGCGTGCCCGTGACGTTGGACGCGCGATTCCTGATGGTGAGCGTCCAATCCCCGCCCGAAGACTCCCCGAGGTCCCGCGTGGTCGTGAAGGTCCAGTTCTGGTAGCCGAGGGTGTTGACCGGATCGTTGTGGGTCTCCGCCAGGCGCGAGATGGTCGTGTTGCCCAGCGAGTCCGGCGGCGACTGGAGGAAGACCTCCAGATTGCCCACTTGCGCGTGGTCCACGTCGAGCGTGACCTCGACGCGCTCGATGCTGCCGATCTGGTTGCCCAGCGTCAGCGTGCGCGATATCCCGCTCAGATTGTACATGCCGGGAACGGTTAACGCCAGGTTCGACTCGCTGTTGCGGAGGTTGATCTCGGGGTCGAGCGTGCGCCAAGTGCGGGCGCGGGCGACGGCCGCCGCGGCGTCCACGGCGCCAAAGCCGTAGTTGTGGTTGACCCAGTAGCCCGTGCGGTTCTGGGTCCAATCCGCATCGGTGGGATCGTTCCGCTTGGCCGTGGCGGCCAGGATGAACTGCACGTCGCGCCACGAGAGGTCCGGCCTCGCTTCCAGCATCAGGGCCACCACGCCGGAAACTTCCGGAGCCGCCGCGGACGTTCCGTCGAACGAGTCGTAGTAGTCGCCGGCAGGACTGGCGGCAGGATTGTAGCCGAGCCCCCCGGTCCGGTCGGTGGTCCAAACGACGTCGGCGTAGGCGGAGACGAGCAGGCAGGCCCCCGGCTCGGAATAGGACGCGAAGTCGCCCCGGCGGTCCAAGGCCGCCACCGCAATCACGTACCGCGAGTTGGCGTAGCCGTCGTAATTGACGTTGTCCCGACCGATGCGGCCGTTGCCGCCGGCCCAGACGTAGATGTTCCCCAATGGCGTCCCCGACAGGTTGCGGCCGGACGTCGCGCCGCTGAAGATGGCCTGCATGGCCAGAGGCCCGGGTGCAGCAAGCCAGTCCAGGGCGTCGGCCGGCCCCCAACTGTTGTTGTAGATGTCGATGTCCTGCGGCATGTGGGAGAGGGCCGCGGCCTCCTCGGCGTCGTTGCCCATAAGGCTCTGGCGCAAGCCGGCGAGGAACGCGCCTGGAGCAGTGCCGCTCACGCCGATCGAGTTGTTGCCTTGCGCCGCCGCCAAGCCCGCAACGGCCGTGCCGTGATTCTCGCCCGCCAGAACCGGCATCGGATCGGGATCGTTGTTGGCAAAGTCGTAGCTGTAGGCCGCAACGTAGTTGTTGATCAAGTCGGGGTGGGTCCGTTCCAGACCTTCGTCGACGATCCCGATGACTACGCCCGTGCCGCGGACCGTATCCCAAGCCGGGACCACGTTGATGTCCGCCCCAACCAGACCGCCGCCCTGGCCCGTGTTGCGCAAGTTCCACTGATACGCGAAGTTCGGGTCGTTGGGAAGGAACCGCGTCTCCCGGGGCGTCTCGACCAGCGGGTAGGAGAAACTGACCCCTTGGGTCGCCCCGAGGCGATTGGCGACGTCTTGCGGGCCCACGTTGGCCGGGAACTGCCAGACGAACGCATTGCCAAGCAGCGGCACCGCTTGCACCGAATCGGCCCCGATGGAATTGGCAAGCTGCTGAGCCGAGGCCCCGTCGGCCACGCCCACGACCCACTCGTGGGTCGCGGCCAGCGCGTCGGGCTGGTAGCGCGCGAGATCGGCGGCCTGCGCAATCGCTTGCTGGAGGGTATACGACCAGAGCGGGTCCTCCTGGGGGGACGAGGAGCCGATGCTTAAGAGGACGCGGTCCTCAAACTTCTCGACGCGGAGTTCCCGCGGGCGCGATAGTGCGGCGTCGCGGCGCCGCTTCGCCCTGGCCCCGCGACGGGGTGTGCCGCCTCTTCTCTCCGCAAAACGACGGAACGTGTTCCAGACGCCCATGGGTCAATCTCCAAAGACACTCCCAGACAGAACTGGCTCCGGCCAGACTGCGCACCAGTAGCCTTGTATAGGAAAACCGCGAATCCGTCAAACTAATTGCAGGCGCCCCAATCGGTTCGATTAGAATCCAGAGCGAGGAAAAAATCAATCCTCATACCCCCCACTTCGCACATTTTTGTTGCACACCGCATACCTCCCGATCGCTGTAAGCTGTGTATTTTACCGGTAAGAGCGATCGTATCGGTCGCCCTCGTGGTTATCCCGTGGGTGAACGGACCTGCAGAGATCCGGTAAATATGGGGGGTTCCGAGAGTCGGCCGTTGGCAGAGAGGACCACTCGCCGACCGAGCGGCAGCCTCACGGCCCGAATCGCCCGGTTGCGTTGATCCTAAGTCGTCGGTCGCCAACCGGTTACATGCGTTGTCCCCGGTGCGCTTCAGAGAGTGCCCACGCGCTGGCCCGCGAGCGGGCGATAGTGTCTCGGGTCGTTAGAGACACGATCCGTGCAAGAAGTTCCGTCGGATTGCAGAATTGGCCAACAGCGGTCGCCGCAGCCCCCGATCCCGTCACGCGATCCCGTGCGATTGCTCGTAAGCGGCAATCCTGGCCTCGTGCTGGAGCGTCAGATCGATGTCGTCCAAGCCCTCCAACAGGCAGTGCCGCCGGAACGGCTCGACCTCGAAGGACAACGAGAACCCAAACGCGTCGCCGAGCGCGCATCGCACGAGGTCCACGGTCAGTTGGCAGCCGGGATGCCGTGCGGCCCGGGTGAAGAGGTCGTCGATTGCGGCTTCGTCGAGGCGGATCGGCAACATGCCGTTCTTGAAGCAGTTGTTGTAGAAGATGTCGGCGAAGC
>CAYGZI010000614.1:0-3742 GCA_964354245.1 uncultured Planctomycetaceae bacterium | reverse complement strand
AGGGAGGATGGGAAATCTGGACACCCCCCCCGACCAGCCAGCCGACGCGGGGACGACATTATCCCTTACCCAGCAAGGGATTACGACTTCCGGCCTGCCCAGGACCTCCGAGTCCGCCACCCCGCTCCCGCCAGGATCACGCACACGGCAAGACAACAGCCCGCCGGCCAGTCCCCGATCCGAAGATACCAACTGAAGCGGGGATCGGGCCCGACCTCGGCCACGACGATCCCCTTCTCCCGCCGCGGCCCTCGATCGCAGATCCGTCCGTCGCCGTCGATCCAGGCCGAGAAGCCCGTGTTGGCCGCGATCAGGAAAGGCTTGCGGAACTCCACCGCGCGGAAGACCGCACACACCAGGTGCATGTCCAACTCGCTGGAGCCCCAGAACCAGCCGTCGTTGGTGAGATTGACCAGGACGTCGGGCTCGCGCCCCTCGCGGGCCAGCAAGCGGATCTGGCGGCGGATCACCTGCGGCAGGACGTTCTCGTAGCAGATGCTCGGCGAAATCCGCAGCGAGCCTGCCCGCGAAGTCACGTCAAACGCCGCCGGCCTTACCCCGGGAGTGTTGTTGACCTCCAGCGGAGTGAACCGCCGCAGCCACGGCCAGTATTGGGCAAAGGGGACGTACTCGCCGAACAGCACCAGGTGCATCTTGTCGTAGCGGCCGACCAACTTGCCCGACGCGCTCACCATCGCCGCCGAGTTGAAGTGCCGGCTCCCCTCGGGCCCGTAGCGAACGCGGTCTACGCCCAAGAGCAGCGACGTGCCCAATTGCCGGGCGGTCCCGGCCATTTCGCTGAGGCTCCGCGCCGATTCCCAGGCCATCGCGAGCTGGAACTCTTCTTTGGAGTACGGACAGTTCTCGGGCACCCGGGCATTCGGCTCCAAGTCGATCAGCGTGTGCCGGAACATCGTCTCCGGCCAGACGATCAGGTCCAGCTTGCGAGGCGTGCCGTATTGCCTGACCGCCTCCTCGGAGAGTCCGCGGTAGCGGCGATGGATCTCGTCGGACATCTGCGGGTCGGCCTTGAAGGAGATGTCGATCGACTCCTGGATGAGTGCGATGCGAGCCAGCGCCGTTGACGGCGGGACCGACGTGCGCCAGTAGCCGTATCCGAGCACGGCGGCGAGCATTCCCGCAAGCGGCAGCGCGGGCCAGGCGGCCCATCGGCCGCTCCCGGTGGGGAGCATCCGTCCCAGGCACGCCGCGGCGAACATCAAGACGAAGCTCACTCCGTAGGCCCCCACCAGATCGCTGATCTGGATCAGCCCGATCCAGCGGTACTGCGTGTGGCCCAAGCTGGCCATGGTGATCCCGGTCAGCAAGTGGGCGCGGGCGAGCTCCAATCCCGTCCAGACCAGGGGAGCGGCGACGATTGCCGAAACCCGCAGACGGTGGACCGCCACGCGGCTTAGTCCGACGAAGACCGGCAGATAAAACGCCTGGTAAAGCGACAGGGCCACCCAGCCGAAGCTCGTCGCCCAATGGGGCAGGCGGAGCCAGTGCATGGCCGCCATCCAGAAGAGGAACCCGGCCAGCCACATTGCCCGGTAGGGTCTTCGCCCTGGCAGGTCGTTGCGGCGGATCAGGAGGATCCAGGGGACCGGGGCCAGCCAGCCCAGCGGCCAAAGGTCCGCCGGCGGCAGCGCGGCCCACAGCAAGACCGCGCCGGCGGCCGCCCGGCAAAATGAAGGATGAAGGATGAGGGATGAAGGATGAATAGAATGACAACGGCTAGCATCCATCCCTCATCCCTCATCCTTCATCCTTTCCCCGCCGGAGTTCCAGGAACCGCCGCAACAGCGTCGGCCCGCAGCCCGTCAGGAAACTCTCCGGATGGAACTGGAGGCCGTAGAGCGGGAACTGGCGGTGGCGGATGCCCATGATCACCCGGGTCCCGTCGGGCGAGATGCTCCACGCGCAGACGTCGAACTGGTCGCTGAGCGTGTCGGGCTGAATCACCAGGCTGTGATAGCGCGTGGCCGTGAAGGGGTTGTCGAGCCCCTCGAACAGTCCGCGGTTGTCGTGAAGAATGTCGTCCGTCTTGCCGTGCATGAGCCGGTCCGCGCGCACGATCCGCGCGCCGAACGCCTGGCCGATCGCCTGGTGCCCAAGACAGACGCCCAAGAGCGGCACCCGGCCGGCGAACCGCCGCGCGCACTCCAGGGAGATGCCGGCTTGATCGGGCGTACACGGCCCCGGGGAGATAATCAGGTGCGTCGGTCCTTTGGCTTCGATTTCCTCCGGCGCGATCTTGTCGTTGCGATGGACCTCCACGGTGAGCGAGGGATCGATTTCTCCCAGGCGCTGCACGAGGTTGTAGGTGAACGAGTCGTAATTGTCTACGATGAGAATCACGTAGATCAGTCTACCCGGCCGCCGGGCAAACAGAAAGCCGGCCTGGGCGGTCGAGCGGCCTTACGTCCGTGCGCCCCGGACGGGCAGAAACCGCTCATCGGGCAGGACCATTGAGGTGACGCGCAGTCCGAACTTATCCCCCACCTTGACGGCCTCTCCCAAGGCCACTGCCTGCTGCCCCACCACCAATTCCAGCATGTCCTCGCACGACTTGTCGAACTGGATGATCGAACCGGGGGCGAGCTCCAGAATCCGGCGCAGCGTTTGCTTCTTCCCGGCCAGAGTGACGAGCACCGGAAGCTTGACTTTCAGCAGGCTCCGCGAGTACGAAGGAAGGCTGCCCAGGCCGATCGTCGGGCGGGAGGGCGCGGCCGGAGAGGTGGCAGGAGCATGGGTCTCGGGACCGCTGTCGAGCATGGGAAGCCTCAGAGACGGAATCTCGCATAGTTCTATCGGCGGGCACGACCCTCAAACTTTGCCCAGACCCTACATTTCCCTGACCGCACCGGAAAAATCTGAGAATTCATTGCAACCCCTACAGCTTCGCTGGCCGATACACGTTACGGAGCACGCTCAGGTGTGGCATCGCGACCCCGCCCGTCGCGCCCCGGGCGAACGCCCCGAGGACTACTGAGGAGCACGACCATGCAAGTCAAAGTGTACTGCCCCAAAATGGTGGAGATTCCGAGCGAGTACCTGCCCGCCTTGTCAAAACGGGCCGCCGACGCGATGGGAGATCGGGCCGGCGAAACCTCGGCCACGCGCGGCCACTTGGTCCGCCAGGCGGTCCAGGATGGGTTGCTCCGGGAGTTCGACGACCTGGTCGGGGAAGACGGAACCGTCGATCTGGTGTGCGATCCGGGTATGGAGATCCCGCTGGAACTCGAAAACAAGACCCTGACCGTAGTCGAGCTGGTCGAGGTGTTGCAGTACAAGCGGGCCTGGTCGGACGTGAAGGCCGCTGCCGAAGCGGCGTAAGTCGGCCGACGGGTCCGGACGCGCGCGACAGAGCATGTCGGGGATCGTTCCATGGCGGGCTTGAGAAGGCAGCTTGGCGCGGGGCGGATCGTCAGAGACGTTGCCATCCCGGTCCACCCGCTGCCGACCGCGCAGTCCGGAGTCGAGAAGGCCTCTGCGGTCTGGCGCATTCTGGGCGAAGGTGGCAACGCACGAGCGCTCCGCAAGACGTTTAGTGCCGCGCGACCGGCCGTTCCACCGAGGGCGCCCGTGGGGTCCGTCACGCCGATCCCTGTTGCCGCGAAGCCGGCACCAGCCCCGTCGGCCCCCTTGCGGTCTGCCGGTCCTCCCGCCACACCCCGCCGTGGCCCCGCCATGTGCCGGGGGAGGATCGACCCCCATCTCGTCAGGCTCCTCGATGCCT
>CAYGZI010000613.1:0-3747 GCA_964354245.1 uncultured Planctomycetaceae bacterium | reverse complement strand
CGATCTCGCTCTTGAGGTCCTTGCGGGCGACGATCCGGTCGATGAAGCCGTGCTCCAGCAGGAACTCGCTGGTCTGGAAGCCCTTGGGCAGCTCGATGCGGATGGTGGCCTCGATGGTCCGCGGGCCGGCAAACCCGATCAGGGCCTTGGGCTCGGCAAAGACCAAGTCGCCGAGCGAGGCGAAGCTGGCGGCCACGCCGCCCATGGTCGGGTTGGTGAGCACGGAAATAAAGAGCCCGCCGGCCTGGTCCAGCCGGGCCAGGGCCGCCGAGACCTTGGCCATCTGCATCAGGGAGAGCATCCCTTCGTGCATCCGGGCGCCGCCGCCCGAGCCGGAGATGATAATCAGCGGCAACTGCTGCTCGGTGGCCCGCTCGACGGCCCGCGTCAGCTTCTCACCCACCACCGAGCCCATGCTTCCCATGATGAACGAGGAATCGGTCACGCCGAAGGCGACGCTGCGGCCGCGGACCATGCCGGCGCCGGTGATCGCGGCGTCACGCAGGCCGGTCCGCTCCTGCTCCTGCTTGAGGCGCTCGCGATAGGGAATCCGGTCGGTGAACTCCAGCGGGTCGGCCGGCTCCAGCTCGGCGTCCCATTCCTCGAAGGTTCCCTCGTCCAATACCTGGCGGATCCGCTCCCGGGCGGGGACGTACCAGTGGTAATCGCACTCGGGGCAAACGCCCATCCGCTTCTCCGCCTCCTTGCGGAAGATGGTCTGCTGGCAGCCTGGGCAGCGCTTCCAGAGTCCCTCGGGCACGGCCCGCTTGGGGTATTTGATCGTGCCGCGCCCGCCGTTGAGATCGGAGTCTTTGGCCATGTCAACCGCTATGGACCAGCGTTTCAGGCTCGATAGTCAGGAGTTCCCAGCGGCCATGCTCCCCGATCACCTTCCAGAGGTCTCCCAGCTCGGCATGGTTGAGAAACCGGCGGACCAAGCTGGCCAGCGGCTCCGGGACGACCAGCCCGATGGCCCCCTCTTTGTGCCGTTTCAGCAGGCGGGTCATGGCCTGCTCGACGCGCTGGGCGGCCTGGCTGAGCATTTCCCCCTCCGGGGGGCACACCAATTCCGGCTGCTCCTGCCACTGGCGGTACACCTTGGGGTGCTTCAGGCGCACTTCGTCGATCGCCGTTCCCTGCCACAGGCCGTAGTTGAGGTTCTGCATCCGGTCCAGCTTGCGGAGCTTGATCTCCAGCGCCTGGGCGATGGCCTGGGCCGTTTGCATGGCCGGCTCACAGCAGGCGCCGTAGACGACCTCCATGTTCTGCCCGCGGAGTTCCTCGATCATGCGCTGGACCTCGGCGGCGCCCTGCTCGTTGAGCGGCACGTCGAGGACTCCTTGAATGCGCCGCTGCTGGTCGAAATCGGTCGAGCCGGGATGAATCAGTATGATCTGGACCATAAAGAGACTCGGACTAAACGCGGACGTAGGCCGCGTGCCGGACGGCGGCCATCAACTCCGCCATGCGGACGCGGTAATCGGGATGCCCCAACAGGGCGGTCCCCACGACAAACCAGCCGGCGCCGGCCTCGGCGCAAGGACCAATCGTATCCGGGTTGACCCCGCCGTCAACCGACAGGACGACCTGAGGGGGCGCTTTGGCGCGGAGCCAACGGAGCTTCTCCAGGGCCTCTGGGTGGAAATGTTGTCCCCCGAATCCGGGGTCTACACTCATCACCAATACCAGATCGCACCGGTCCAGCAAGCCTTCCAGGCGGTGAACCGGAGTGGATGGGCTCACGGCGATCCCTGCCCCAGCTCCCAAGGCCCGCACTCTCTCCAGCAACGCGACGGGCTGCCCGACGGCCTCGACGTGAAACGAGATGAGGTCGGCCCCCGCCTCGCGGAACTGCTCGACGTAGCGGCCTGGCTCCGAGATCATCAGGTGGACATCCAGAGCCATGCGGGTCGCGCGCCGCACCGCCTCGACGACCGGCAATCCGAAACTCAGATTGGGCACGAAGTGGCCGTCCATCACGTCGAGGTGGAGGACCCGGGCGCCGGCCTCCTCCAACCGGCGGAGTTCCCGCTCCAGGTTGGCGAAATCAGCGGCCAACAACGACGGCTCCACCAGCGGAGCGGCGGCCTTCAGTTCAGCCAAGAGCTGAAGCGCGTCCATAGCGGGAAGACTTGCCGAGTGCCAGCGACGACGACCTGTCAAACAACGCGTGACTGGAAGTGGCCGCAGGGCCGTGGCCAGGCTCGCATTTTCCTGGCGCGGGTTTACCGAACCCGCCTTGCAGGCGGACGGGTTACAAACCCGTCCTACGAGCCGCACAGACACACTCCGATTCTATCATCGGCCGGCGTGGGCGTCTGCGCTTCCTGAGGATGGATTCGTAAAGCGTTTCAGGATAATTAGTTGCGACAGTTCCCCTGACCGCGCCGAGGCTGGGAACTGAGTCGAGGTCGGCACCGGACACCCCTCTTCAGATCAGTGCTATTCCATACATTCGAGGGCCTATCCGATTCGACAGCCCCACAACTGCGCGACTCCAAAGGGGGCGCGGCCAGCGATCATCGTCCGTCGAGGTCGTCCGCCTTCGGGAGATCGGCCAGCGACTCCAGACCAAAGAGTCTCAGAAACCGATCGGTGGTGTGATACCGTACGGCCGACGTCCGCTCGGCGGGCCGCTCGATCCGGAGCAGGCGCCGGCGGACCAGTTGTGCGAGAAGGTGGCTGCTCGATGTGCCGCGCAAGCCGCGGACCTGCTCGGCCGCGATCGGCTGCTTGTAGGCCACGATGGCCAGCACGTCGATGGCCGCTTGAGAGAGGCGGGCCTCACGCATCCGTCCGTAGAATTGGTCCCGCAGTCCGGAGCACTCGGGCCGCATCGCGAGCCGATAGCCGGGCCCCTCGGCGACGACCTGATAGGGGCATCCGCGGTCAGCATAGCGGCGGTTGAGCTGCCCTACGAGGTCGGGAATCTCGCACGGCTCCACCCCCCGCATCAACCCGGCCGCACCCTGCGAGGTCAGCGGCTCGCCCTGGCGGTTTCCGACGAAGAGCATCGCCTCGAGAATCGATAGCGGACTGATGCGGCAGGGGTCGCCGGCGTCGTCCGCGACCGCCTCGGCGTCTGGCGGGCCAAGGGCTGCTAGGGCAGCCGCTTCCGGTCCTTCGGCCGGTCCTGGCGCAAGGACCTCGCCGGCAGCGTCGCCCGGAAGGGGCATCTCATTTGGGGACCCGGACGCCAGCCCACTTCCCATGGCCTGGGCAAAGGCCTCGCTCAGCTCGCGCAGGGAGATACCCTCCTGGAGAGGGGGCTCGAAGGCTGGGCTGGGTCTGACGGCCATGCCGACACTATAGGCCCGAGCCGCCGCGCGCGGCAAGCCCGATCGGCGCGAGCCCTCAACTCTCAGCTATCAGCTTTCTGCCTACTGCCCTCTGCCCTCTGCCTACTGCCCTCACTTCCACCGCTTGGCCACTTCCGCCTTCATGAACTTCAGGGCGTCGGCGGCCAACTGCCGCTCGCTCTTGTACATACGGCGCCAAATCTTGGTGGCCGGGATGAGCTTCTCCAACGCCAAACCGAAGGCCTCCACGACCAGGGTGCGGTCGTAGCCGATCCGGTGGAGGGCGTCGAAGTTCTGCTTCCAGCGGACGTTCCCCTTGCCCGGCGTGCTGCGGTCGTTCTCCGAGACGTGGACGTGGGCGAGGCAGTCCTTCAGGGCGTAGATCGCCTTGGTGACGTTCTTCTCCTCGATGTGGGCGTGGAACGTGTCGTACATCATCTTGCAGTTG
>CAYGZI010000612.1:0-3748 GCA_964354245.1 uncultured Planctomycetaceae bacterium | reverse complement strand
ACCGACTGCCCTGTTGGGACCATCGCTTCGCCGCCGTAGACCCGCACCCGGGGGACGGGTTTGCGCTCGACCGGGCGAGTGTCGAGGCCCAGGCGCTGGACGGCCTCCTCGGTCAGCGTGACCGCCTGGACCTGGTCCTCCTTGAGCGGTTTGGCGACGGTCGCCGGAGCGGCGGCCGGGGCAGGCTTGGCACTCTCGGCCGGCTTGGGTTTCACGAGATACCAGACCGCCGCGCCGCAGGCCACCAGTACCGGGACGATCAAGGTTGCCGTAACAATGCGGTCGCGATACTTCATGGCGATGGTTCTACCGCGGGCAAAGCCGGCCGCGGGCTCTCCAGTCGGCGGCCGACGCTCCGCTCCAAGTCGGCCCGGGCCCGCCGCAACTCGGCCCGCAACTGCTCCCCCCGGAGCCGGCTGTCCAGCAGTTGCCGCGTCGTCTCCAGCACCACCACATAGGGTGTTTCCCCCTCGCGGTAAGCAGACTCAGCTCGCCGGATGGCGGCTTCAACCTCGGGGCGGACCTGGGCGTCGAGGACCTCCAACTCGGCCCGGGCTTGGGCATAGCGGAGGTGCGACTGGTAGACGTCCAACGCGATCTGCTGGCGCACGGTCTCCCGCTGCCGCTCGGCCTTCTCGCACTCCGCCTCAGCCCGCGCGATGTTCCCCTGGTTCCAGTTGAGGATGGGCAAAGTAACCCGGAAGGCAGGGCCGAACTCGTGGCCGGCGCCTTTGCCGCTCGTTGCATCCAGTATCCCCTGAAAGCGGACCCAATTCAACCTGGAAAGCCGCAGTCGCTCCGCGGCTGCGGCGGCCGCCTGCCCGGCGGCGAGGGCGTCGGGCCGCGTGGCGACGGCCTCGGCCGCCATCGCGTCGGCGTCCAGTCCGGGCAGCGGGGGCCGCGCGGCGCCGTCGAGACGCAGGGGCGAGCGGTCCGAGCCAATACCGAGCAGATTGCGGAACCGCTCCTCGGCCAGCGACACGTCGTAGGTCGCGCGGACCGCGTCCTCCTTGGCTTTCAGGGCGTCGATCCGCGCGGTCGCCGCCTCCTGGGCGCTGACGTCCCCCGCCTTGAGTCGGGCCTCGGCAAACTCCGCAATCCGGGTGCGGATCAGGACCCCCTCCTCGGCCACGCGGAGCCGACCCTTGGCCAGCAGCACGTCGGCATACCCCTGCCGCACGTCCCGGATCAGGTCCAGGCCGGCTTGCGTCAGCCGGTTGCAGACCCGGGCGGATTCCCGGCCGGCCGCTTCCACCCGGATGGGGCGTAGCCAAATGGCCTCGATCGGCATGTCTAGCGCGTACTTGAAGGGCTTCTGAGGGACCTCGAAGAAGTAAGCCACCTCAGGGTTGGGGAGCAATCCCGCCTGGATGAGGTCACCCTGTGCGATCGCTAAGTCGGTGAGCAGCTCTTGAAACGCGGCGTTGTTCCAGAGGGCGATCAGGACGGCCTCGTCTTCCGTCAATCCATCGGTCAGGGAGGCACCGTTAGGGAAGACTATTCCACCATTGAGAGGGGTCGCGCTCGCCGCGAAGCCGATCCGTTCTTCCAGCTTCGCGGAAAGGCACCCGGTGTCGCAGGCCCGCTGCTCGGCAGCGCAACCCGACATGATCGCCGT
Source organism: uncultured Planctomycetaceae bacterium (assembly GCA_964354245.1). Classification (GTDB taxonomy): domain Bacteria; phylum Planctomycetota; class Planctomycetia; order Pirellulales; family Thermoguttaceae; genus CAYGZI01. Next base: position 2,130 of record CAYGZI010000612.1, on the reverse strand, counting down.
CAGGATGGCCAATGCCGCGGCAAGGCAGCCCACCATTCCGCCCGATTGACCCGCCGCAAGCAGAGTGGGCCGACCCGTCGAGAAATCTGCCAAGGGATTGTCCTCCCAGAATGGTCTGTCGCGGTTCGCTCAGCCTGGACCGTGACACCTCTGATTACTTCGGCGGGGGGGATGGGCCGGGTTTAGGGATTGTATTGATCGTGCGGATTCCGACGGTTGCTGGGGCAATGTCTCCCCCCAGTACAGGACGACAGGCGTTCCTGCCTGTCCGTCGTCGATTGCGGCAGACGGGAATGGCTGCCCTCCTGCCGCAGGAGGACAGGCATTCCTGCTTGACCTGTGTCGACCGCGGCAGACAAGAATGTCCGCCCTCCTTGTCGGGGGGTGTTGCCGGACGCGGACCCGATCGGTTATCGTGAGCCGGCGCAACGGCTCGCGATCCTGCCGCGGAGACGCCTTCGATGGCCCAGACACCCCTGAAACTGCTTGTGCTCGGGGCGCATCCCGACGATGCCGAATACCACGCTGGCGGACTGGCCGCGATTTATCGCAGGCTGGGCCACGAGGTGCGGTTCGTCTCCATGACCAACGGCCAGGCGGGACACCACGAGCGCCCGCCCGAGATGATGGCACGCCTTCGCCGCGAGGAAGCGGCCGCGGCCGGCCGGGTCATCGGGGCGGAGTACGTGACGTGGGACCTGCCCGACGGCGAGCTGATGGCCGACCTTCCGACGCGGCACCGCGTGATCCGCGAGATCCGCACGTTTGCCCCGGACCTCGTGCTGACGCACCGGCCCTACGACTATCATCCGGACCACCGGGCGGCCGGCCAGTTGGTCCAGGACGCCACCTACCTGGTCACCGTGCCCAACGTGCTGCGGGACACGCCCGCCCTGTTCCGCGACCCGGTGGTGGCCTACATGCCGGACCTCTTCACCAGCCCCTCGCCGATGAGGGCCGACGTGGTCCTCGACGTGACCGAATGCGCCGACACGATCGTGCGCATGTTGGCCTGCCAGTACACGCAGGTCTTCGAGTGGCTGCCTTACGAGGAGGGCATCCTCGACCAGGTGCCGGCCGGCGAAGACGCGAAGCTCGTCTGGCTCCGCCAATGGTATCGCAGGCACATGTTCCCCCGCGCGGAGCGCTTTCGCGAAGACCTGATCGCCGCCTACGGCCCCCAGCGAGGGCGCCAGATCGAGTTCTGCGAGGTCTACGAGATGAGCGAGTACGCGGCCGCGGCCGACCTGGCCCGGCGCCAGCAGCTCTTCCCCGGCGCGATCTGCCGCCCACCTCGCCAAACCGCCGCCGCCACGCCGGCGCAGATGCCGCGAACGGCGTCAGACTGAAGATTCCACCTGCGATCGCAAGCCGGAACGTCCCGTTTCCAGCTTTGCCGCCACCGACCCCTCTTATGGCCGAACGCGTTTGCCCGCACCGGCAGGGGCTCCCGAGACGGGGCGCCATTGCGGTTGCACTTCGAATGCTAACCGCGCCTCCTCAGCAGCCTTGTCCGCGGATGCCTGGTCAAGAAATCGCCCGACTGGTTTCCAGTCCCGAACCGAGGGGGGCCGTGCCTGTTTGGCCGGTCGCCTGCGGTCGATTTGCATCTCCGGCTCCTCGATGGGCTTGACCAATTCGTCCACGAGGAACTGAATTGCGGCCTCTCGTCCCTTGACTACGCGAAACTCGGCGGTGCGAACGGGATAGTACTTGCCATCGTCGCGCACCTCGGTTGCTACACCCGCATAGGCGCGGCCGCGCTGGACCATTCTCTCGGGGACGAGACGCATCACGTTCGTGTGGAAACTGGTCGTCACGACGACAACCACGTAGAACTCGCCTCTGCCTTTGATGCGGAACTGGTTTTCAACCTTCTTGCGGAGTCGGGCCAGATCGGGACCAGCGTCCGCCTGCTCCGCGCCCTTCTTCGCGCGCGCCGCGGGACGCTCCGCGTCTGCACGAACCACCAGCCACAAGTGCGCGAACGGTACGAGCGTTAGGGACAGCAACGCCGCACTTCTCAGTCTGCCAACCATCGTCAGGCTCCTTAATTCAAATCCTCTTACACGACGCGGTCGGGGAATCGCGAAGCGACTCTCCATTTTCCCGCCGCGCGGCGGGCCTTCA
>CAYGZI010000611.1:0-3761 GCA_964354245.1 uncultured Planctomycetaceae bacterium | reverse complement strand
GGGCGTCGTGCAGGTCCTTTCCTTTCAGGCCGGTGCGGACCTCCACGTCGATGCCCCGGGACGATCGTAAGAAGGCTAGACCGTCTTCGGACAAGGGGTCAAGGACGATGACTCGTGGCATGGCGTTCAGCCTCGCGGTGCAATGGAATCCCGTTGTGACTCAGTCTTGCGGAAACAGATACCGGTCCATGTCCAGGGCCGCGTGAAAGACACCGAGAATGTCGATGTCGCGGTCGGCCCGGATCCGGTATGCGATGCGGTAGTGACCGTAAAGCAGGATGCGGACGTTGGGCACTGTGCTCTGTTCATAGCGGTAGCCCAATTCCGGAAACTGACGCAGCAATTGAACCTTGGCGTATATCCCCCGAATAACGCGCAAAGCGGCTCCGGGCTTGTCGGCCGCGATATAGTCGTGGATGTCGCGGAGCCAGCGTTCGGCCTCGGTCGTCCAGTTTATTTCGCCCATGATCGGATTCTGCGATCCATCTCGTTGTTGCTGATCGTGCGGCGTGCCTCGGCGTCCGCCAGCCCCCGCTCCACCATTCTCGCAAACGCCAGCTCGCGCAGGAGCTCGTCGTAGGAACTGTCGTCGGGTTGTCCCTGAATGATGGCGATCATCCGGTCTCTTGCCGTTTCGTGGGTCGTTGTCATGGTCGCGCAACCTTTCTTGGCCGACGTCTCAATCCAATTGGCGGTAGTCCCGGCCGCTAAGCGGTTCTGACCGCGTCGGCCATCACTCGGCTCGCCGCTGCCACCCCTGCCCCCAACTTAACCGATTGGCCCATTTCCGCAAGCACCAGCTCGATGGCCGCCAGCGCAGAAAGGATGTCCAACTCGTCGACGGCGCCAAAATGGGCGATCCGGAAGACCTTGCCCGAGAGCGGCCCTTGTCCGCCGGCCAGCTTCACACCGAAGCGGGTCTCCAGCCGGCGGAGAAACGCCTTGCCATCGAGCCCCTCGGGGAAGTACGCCGCGGTAAGACTATCCGCCGGGCGCCGTGCCACCAGCTTCATGCCCAGGGCCTCAATCCCCGACCGCGTCGCCCTCGCCAACAGGCTCGACCGGGCCCAGCCCCGCTCGATCCCCTCGGCCCGGAGCGCCCGGAGCGTCTCGGCCAGGGCGACCACCAGCGGGATGGCGGGCGTGTACGGGGTGTCGGGCTCTTTGAGGGCCTTGCGGTAGGCCAAGAGATCGAAGTAGAAGGCCGGGCGCTGGATCGACTCGATCTGCCGCCATGCCGCGGGACTTACGGCCAGGAATGCCAGCCCGGGCGGTCCCATCAGGGCCTTCTGCGAACCTACGACCAGGACGTCGATGCCCCAGGCATCGGTGCGGCAGGGCATGGCCCCGGCGCCGCTGATCGCGTCCACCACCAGCAGGGCCTGCGTGGGGCCGATCACCCGGCCGATCGCCTCGATGTCGTGGCCCACGCCCGTGCTGCTCTCCGACAGCGTGGTATAGACCGCGACCGCATCGGGATGTTGGCGGAGCAGCCGGGCCACGTCGTCCACGTCAAAGGCTTCGCCCCAGGGGACTTCGTGCCGGACGACCTCGATCCCGAAGGCCTCGCAGATCAATCGCCACCGCTCGGAGAACTTGCCCGACTCCAGGACGATCGCCTTGCCGCCGCGCGGGACGAGATTGACGACCGCCGCCTCCATGGCCCCGGTGCCCGAGCTGGTCAGGAGCAGGACGTCGCTGTGCGTCTGAAAGATGTACTTCAGTCCGTCGAGAACCTCGGTCAGAAGCTTGCGGAACTCGGGGGTGCGATGGTGGACGATCTCGCGGGCCAGGGCAAGCCGGCCTTGCTCGGGGACTTGGGTCGGGCCGGGAGTCAGGAGGCGATATTTGGGCATTCCGATGGGCGGGGGTTGCGGCGATCGTGCGGTGGAATTGTGCCATTCTACCGGGCCTCAGGCACTAGCGGGATGGGGTGGGGAACCGACACAAAGCCGCGACCGGCGGTCGCGCCGAATGGGACCGCATTCCCCGGTTCCGCCGAATGAAACCGCGAACGCCGGTTCCGCCGAATGAAACCGCGACCGGCGGCCGCGCCGAAGGGGAACGCGACCACCGGTCGCGGCTTTATGCTGGGTGTCACCTCAGCGTGGTCGTGGCGCGGGGGGCTAAGAGGGTACCCGCGGCTGGGGACCCGGCCGCCGGGGAGGCGCCGACCGCCGACTGAAGCGTGGCCACCCGAGAGGCCACCTCCGGCTGGAACCGGTCGGCCACGAGCGATTGCTGGTAGTTTTGCAGGGCCCGGACGCGGTCCCCCGCTTGCTCGCTCAGGCGCCCCAAGGCGGCCAGTGCCCGGGCGTTGCCGGAGTCGGCGAGCAGGGCCTCGGCCAAGTGCTGGCGTGCTGCCGTGGGATCGCCGAGCTCCTCGCTCAGCCGGGCCAGCTCGATTTTCGGATCGGGGGAGGCCGGGTTGCCGTCTGCCCAGGACTGGATGCGTCGGAAGGCCTCTTCGGTCCTGCCTTGCTGGACCAGGAGCACGGCCAGCCCGCGGTAGCAGTCGGCATGGCGTGGATCGCGGCCGAGGCAGAGGTTGTAGTACTGCTCGGCCTGGGCCAGGTCGGCGGGGCGGCTGTAGAGCGTCCCGGTCCGGTGGTAGACCGAGGCGAGGTTGTAGAGTGCGTCGGCGCTGGCCGGATCGTTGTCGACGGCCTTCTGGAAGTTCTGGACCGCCTCCTGATACCGGGTCTGGTCGAACAGGCGGACCCCTTCGGCGTTGAGCCCCTGGGCGGCAAAGCTACCGCACCCGGCCAGCGGGAGGCAGAATGCCGCCAGGAGGATCCCCCCTAGCGTGGAGGAAGCCACATCGCTCCACCGACGATCCGCCGGTTCATTAGTTGACACGTCCGGGACGCCTCGCTTGCCAGGAGGGCAGACATTCTTGTCTGCCCTATCCCATCTACCGTCCTGTCTGCCCCATTTACCGTCTCTGCCCGCGGTAGGCAAGAACGCCTGCCCCACCGAACGGGATCTGAGTAGAAAAGCGGCGGGAGGATACCGATCCGGCGGGCCCGTGGCAAGGGCAAACGGCACAAAGGGCACGCCGCGGGATGGTGGATTAGCGAATCCGGGAAGACTCGGCAAGTTGATGTTGGGAGCGGGCCTTCAGCAATCAGCAATCTGAAATCTGAAATCTGCAATCCGAGATTACCTCTCCTCATCCGGCAGGAGGTGCTCCGACGGGATCGCGCGGAGCGTCTCCTCAGCGCTCGTGACTCCTTCGGCGACCTTCAGCAGCACCGCCCGGCGCACGTCGAGCATCCCCTCCTTGACCGCCTGCTCGCGGATCTCACGCACGGTGCGGCGCTCGGCGATCAGGCGGCGGACTTCCCTGGAGACCCGCAAGACCTCGAACACGCCCGTCCGGCCAACGAACCCCACCTGGCGGCACTCGGGGCAGCCGTGGGCCGTATAGATCGCCTGGCCCTGACCGGGCTGGAGCCATTTGCGGACCTCCTCGAAGGTCAGCGGCGACTCGCTGATGTCCACGCTGAGCTTGCACTTGGGGCAGAGCGTGCGGACCAGGCGCTGGGCCAGGATCCCCAGCAGGCCGGACGCCAGGAAGTGGGGATGGACCCCCATGGCCAACATGCTGTCCGCGGCCCCGGGGGCGGTGGGGGCGTGGAGCGTGGCCAGCACGAGGTGCCCGCTATTGGCTGCGCGGACCGCGGTCTCCGCCGTGATCGGATCGCGGATCTCCCCCACCATGATCACGTCCGGGGCCTGGCGCAGCACGCTCCGCAGCA
>CAYGZI010000610.1:0-3789 GCA_964354245.1 uncultured Planctomycetaceae bacterium | reverse complement strand
ACTGTAGACGCCGTCCACCACGATGCCCTTGGGCCGGCCGGCGGTGGGGCGGAGGATCGTCTCCAGGTGGGCCATGTCGTTGTGGCGGAAGTAGACGGTCTCGGCCCCCGAGATCTTCGCTCCGCAGACCAGGCTGGCGTGGGCATGTTCGTCGAGGACCAGCAGGTCGCCGGGCCTGGCCAGGCAGGCCAGGACGCCGATCATCGTCAACGCGCCGCCGGTGAACGTCAGGGCGGCTTCAGTGCGCTTGAAGGCCGCCACGGCACGCTCCAGCTCGAGGTGGGCCTCGGTGGTCCCGGTGAGCAGTCGGGAGCCCATCGGGGAGCCGATGCCGTACTCTGCGGTGGCGCGGGCGGCAGCCTGGATGACCTCCGGGTGCATGGCCAGGCCGAGGTAGTCGTTGGTGCTGAACTGGAGGAGGCGGCGGTTGCCGTGGCTCATCCACGGACCGGCGTTGGCGGGTGGGGAAACTCCGGAAAACAGGTCCACGGCCATCTCGCGGATCTCGCCTCGGACCGTTTTCGGCCCCTCGACGAAGGTCCGGCATTTGTCGAACAGGTCGGTCATGGCAGCGATGACGTAAGTTCTTGGTGAAAAAGTACTTGCGGCATGAACAAATCCTCTGGGGGCCGCGCGCAGATGCGTTCGGGGGGCGGATTCTACCAACGTCCCTTCCGCTGGTCCAGGGCAATCGTCCCCGCCCGTTCACACCTCCACACCTCCACACCTCCACACCCTCGCGCCCTTCGCACGCCCGTCTGCCCTTCGCACGGCTCCGCACGTTTCGTACACGCGTGCAGGCAGACCGGCCGCAAGCCAGCCGTCCGCTGGCTTTCGCCTCAGCAGCGAAGGAGATAGGATGGATGCCCCATTGGTCCGACACGCTAACTCTGACGTCGGATTCGGCAGGGGCCGATCTACCGGGCCATGTGGACCAACCGGGCCGTGCGGTAGCCATCCATGGTTTTCACCACGCGGGTCGTCGTCTTCTATTTCCTGCCGCTGCTTGCCAGTCGGCAAGCAACAGCACGCGATTCTGAATCATCCTGGCATTCTCCCGGCCGGACGCCCCGGACACAATGGCGCCGGGCCCTGCTCGCGTGCGGGTGTACTGCCAAACGGTCGAATACCGGCTCTCGGGAGGGTTTGTTCCAGGCACAGTACGTGCTATGTTACCTACATGGAAAAGGCACTACGCTGGCCCGGCGGCAAGCGGTTTGCATTCACCGCGTTCGACGATACCGATCTGGCAACGGTCCAGAACGCGGCGCCGGTCTACGCGTTTCTGGCCGACCTTGGGCTCCGCACCACGAAGTCGGTCTGGCCGATGGCCGGCGACCCGGGCAGGGCGTGTCTGGGCGGCTCGACGTGTGCCGACCCCGACTATCGCCGCTGGCTGCTGTCGATCCAGGACCAAGGGTTCGAGATCGCCCTCCACGGGGCCACGTATCACACCTCGACTCGGGAGGAGACGATCCGCGGGCTGGACGAGTTCCGGCGGATCTTCGGCCACGACCCGGTTTGCTGCGCGACCCACGCCTTTGACGCCGAGGGGATGTACGGGGGCGAGGCCCGATTGTCGGGACTTGCGGCGGCCGCATTCACTTTGTTGAACCGGTTCAAACGGTGGCGGCAGTGGCGAGGCCACGTGGAAGGGGACCCGCTGTTCTGGGGCGACGTCTGCCGGCAGAGGATCAAATACTACCGCAATTTCGCGTTTTCGGAGATCGACACGCTGGGGGCGTGCCCCTGGATGCCCTATCACGATCCCGCCCGCCCCTGGGTACACTATTGGTTCGCAGGCACCGAAGGCGGCGACGTCGGGCAGTTCAATGCGGCCCTCGCGCCGGAGAGCCAAGACCGCCTCGAACAATCGGGCGGCGCGTGCATCATGTACACGCACTTTGCCAAGGGCTTCTTCCGGGACGGCGCGATCGACGGCCTCTTCCGCCGACAGATGGAGCGCCTGGCCGCGAAGGATGGGTGGTTCGTGCCCGTCGCCCAACTGCTGGACCACATCCTCCAGACCCGCGGCCATCTGGACATCACCCGCCGGGCCCGCGCGAGGCTGGAGTGGAAATGGCTTTGGCACAAGATCCACACGGGCACGGCCTAGCCGGATCGGCGGCCCCCGAGGTCCAAACATGGCAATCCGGATCGTACCCCACGCCGAGGAGCACAGTCCGCAAGTCGCCCGGTTCAACGAGCGGCTGAAGGCCGGCGGCGAGGCCGCCCAGTTTTACGTTTCGCCGGTTCCGAGTTGGCTGCCGCCGGCGCCGGGCAGGACGGTCTATCAGGGGCACTTCCTGGCCGTGGATCAGGACGGCGCCGTGCGCGGGGCATACACCCTCAAGCACCAGGATTTCCAGATCGGCGGGGACATCGTCTCGATCGGCGACCTGGAGCTGCCCATCTCGGAAGGCGCGGTCAACCGCGCTTACGCCAGTCTCGCCGCGATGCTCCTTTTGGACGCGCAGCGCAAGAAGCCGCTCATTTATGGCCTCGGCATGGGAGGGCGCGAGACGGCCGTGGCGAGGCTGTTTGCCGCGGCCGGCTGGATGATGCTCGTCGTTCCCTTCTTCTTTAAGGTCGTCCATCCGTTTGCGTTCTTGCGCAAGCTGCCCATGCTCCGCTCGTCGCCGGCGAAGCGGCTGATTTTCGACGTGGCGGCCTTCTCCGGACTTGGGTGGCTTGGAGTCAAGACGATTCAGTGGGCCCGCAGCCGCCGCGCCGCCGGGAGGGCTGCCCTCAGCCTCGATCAGGTGGATGAGTTCGGCCCCTGGGTCGACGAGTTGTGGGCGGCCTGCGGCGGCGATTACGGGATGATCGCCGTGCGCAACGCCGAGGTCCTGCGGATCCTCTATCCAAAGGAAGACCCCCGGTTTATCCGTCTGAGGATCTGCGACGCCGGAGAGCCGATCGGCTGGTCCGTGGTGCTCGACACGCAGATGACCGGCCACAAGCAGTTCGGCCCGTTGCGGGTCGGCTCGGTTGTGGACGGCCTGGCCCGTGCCGCGGACGCGGCGAAAGTCGTGGCTCTGAGCACGCGCTACTTGCAGCAGCGAGGCGTGGACCTGATCGTCTCCAACCAGTCGCACGCGGCGTGGTGTGCGGCCTTCGACGCGGCAGGCTATCTCCGCGGCCCGTCGAACTTCGTGTTCACCGCCTCCCAAGGCCTCGCCAAGCTCATGGAAGCCTCCGGCGTATCCAGCGACGCGATCTACATCAACCGGGGCGATGGCGACGGGCCGATCCACTTGTGACGCGGTAGGACATGGTCTCCCCTCGCCCGGACGCGCAGCACAGCGGCACGCCGCCGGGACACCAAGACGGGTCTTCACCGGCCCCCCCCAAGATCCTTCTGAAAGGGGGGCCTTGCGTAATCGCGATTGGACGTTACACTGAGATTTCACGATCCGGCAGTTCTTCATCGCGGACTCGGCCGTTCATTCTTCTTCGCGGGACGTCTTCACGAAAGCGATTGCACTCGGCGGTTCTCTCGTGGGAGAACATCCGATGGTGAGCATGGGGCACAGAGACGGATCCTTGCCGGCGCCTCGGACGGCGGAGTGCCGGTGCCTCCTTGTTTGTTGTTCCGGCCGCTGGGCCGGGACTCCTGGTGGGTCTTTCCTGCAGGAGGACAGACATTCCTGTCTGTCGCAGGAGGACAGACATTCCTGTCTGTCCTTGGAGGAGGTCGAGTCATGCGTCGCAAGAAGTTGTCAAACTGCGGGGGGGGGGGCGAAACTGGGTAAAACACAGCCGCACCAGGTCGCTGCGGTTCGAGCC
>CAYGZI010000609.1:0-3800 GCA_964354245.1 uncultured Planctomycetaceae bacterium | reverse complement strand
CCTGGTCGAGGACATCCTCTACAACGCCCTGGCCCGAAAGCTGCACCGCGCAAAGGTATTCCCGGGCACCCACGACGACATCCGCGGGCTGGAGCTGGTGAACAAGGTCATCCGGGTCGATCAGCAGCCGCTCGGGCAGACCCCGACCTCCAATCCGGCCACCTTTACCGGCGCGTTCGATCTCGTGCGATCGCTCTACGCCCAGTTGCCCGACGCAAAGCTCCGCGGCTACTCGCCGCGGCGGTTCAGCTTCAACGTGCCGGGCGGGCGGTGCGAGAAGTGCGAAGGCAACGGGCAGCGGAAGATCGAGATGCACTTCCTGCCCGACGTGTGGGTCGAGTGCGACGCCTGCCGCGGGCGCCGCTACGAGCCGCAGACCTTGGAGGTGAAGTTCCACGGCCAGTCGATCGCCGACGTGCTGGACATGTCGTGCGGCCAGGCGCTCCAGCTCTTCGAGAATGTGCCGCCGGTCCGCCGCATCCTCCAGACCCTCTGCGACGTGGGCCTCGACTACCTGACGCTCGGCCAGCCCGCCCCAACGCTCTCCGGCGGCGAGGCCCAGCGCGTGAAGCTCGCCGCCGAGCTCTCGCGGCCCGACACCGGACAGACGCTCTACATCCTGGACGAGCCGACCACGGGCCTGCACTTCGACGACCTGGCCAAGCTCTTGGACGTGCTCAACCGCCTGGTCGATCTGGGCAACACGGTGGTCGTGATCGAGCACAACTTGGACGTGGTCAAGACGGCCGACTGGGTGATCGACCTCGGGCCCGAGGCCGGTAGCGAGGGCGGCTTCGTGGTCGTTGCCGGCACGCCTGAGGACGTTGCGGCAAGGGGCGAGGGGCGAGGGATGAGGGATGAGGGGCGAGGGATGAGTGTGAAAAAGGGTATCTCGCCCCTCATCCCTCATCCCTCATCCCTCATCCCTCATCCCTTCCCCTCCCACACCGGCGAAGTCCTCGCCCCGGTGCTGGCGGCCGGACCGTTTGTCGAGCGGAAGCCGCACGATTTCGCCTCCGAGTCGGCCAAGCGCCGCGGCGACCTGGACATCCACCAGGTCGGCCGCGAGGCCAAGATGCCCTGGGAGACCGACGGCCGCCGCTGGCATACCCGCGATCGCGTCGGCCGTAGCGGCAGCCCGTGCCGCTGGGACGGCCGTATCCTGGCCGAGGTGATCGACCGCATCCAGGAGTCGGGTCTTTTCAGCGATACCGATTGGGGGAGCCGGAGCGTGGTGGAGATCCGCTCGGCCAAGAAGTCGGACGGCTGGTTCTTCCACGCGATCACTGGTGAGGAGTGGCTCTTGAAAATGAAGTTCCGCACCGCGCGCAACACGTTCCGCCCCGATGACCTGATCGCGAAGCTCGACCTCAAGCCGCTCAACGAAATGCACGACCTGCCGCTCTACGGAACCGAGCCCCGCGTGAAGTGCCGGAAGTTGCGCGGCCCGTGGCAGGAGATCGAGGTCCGCGTCCACAATTACCAGGAGATCGACCGGCCGGAATTCTGGAGTTTTGTGGACCGCGTCGTGGCCGGGTTCCGCTCCTTCACCGACCGCGTGCGCAAGAAGCCCGAAGACCTCATGCCCTGGAAGGCCCTGGGCCGCGCGTGGCACTTCCTGCGCAAGGGCTTCCTCAAGGGCGGAAGTCCCCGCTGGGACCCGATCATCCTCGAGACGCTCTGTGCCCTGGTGGAAGGCGCTGCCCCGGGCGCGCGTTTCGGGTGGCAGAACAAGGTGGTCGTGCCGGTGCATCTCTCCCCGGGCAAGAAGGCGTGGGCCTGCCTGCTCACCAAGAAGCCCGACGCGGTGCACCTGTATCTCTTCGGTCCCCACGGGCGCTTTACCCAGGGGCAGATCACCGGCCTGGGGTTCGAGCCATTGCTGGAGGCCGACCGGCCGGGAGTGGACCGGGTGCGGCTGAAGTTCCGCTCGTTTGAGGACCTTGGCCACGGCGACTTGCGGGCGTTCTTGAGAGAGCACTTGGCGGCGGTGGAGAATAGTAGGTCGTAGGTGGTAGGTGGCATGTGGGGCCCCATATTCCACCTACCACCTGCCACCTGCCCTGAACCCTGAACCCTGAACCCTGAACCCTGAACCCCGAACCCTCCCGTGTCCGAGTCCTTGCTGCCCAAGCGATTCCTGTTCCGCTTTTCCCTGCCGTGCCTGTACCGCAAGTCGCTGTGGACGGACGAGGGCGCCGGGCTGGACGCCAAGTTCCGCCTGGTCGGGTTGGCCGAACTGGAGGGCCGCCCCATGCCCGCCGAAGTCCGCGCCGCCTGGAGCGAAGACGGCCTGGCCTTCAGCGTCCTGGTGCAGGGAAAGCAGCAGGCCCCGTGGTGCCGGGCCAGCAAGCCCGAGGATAGCGACGGCGTGCAACTGTGGCTCGATACCCGCGACGTCCACAACGTCCATCGCGCAAGCCGCTTTTGCCACCGCTTCATCTTCCTGCCCAGCGGCGGCGGAAACCGCCTGGATCGGCCGGTCGCCCAGTGGCTCCCCATCAACCGCGCCAAAGAGCACCCCCGCGCGATCCGGCCCGAGTCGTTGCAGGCGATCGGCAAGCCGCAGAAGGGCGGCTACGTGCTCGACGTCTTCATCGCGGCGGAGGCCCTGACCGGCTTCGACCCGCAGGAGCACCCGCGGCTCGGGTTCACCTACGCGCTCGTCGACCGCGAGCTGGGCGAGCAGACCCTGGGCGTCGGCAGCCCTATGCCGTACGAGGAAGACCCGAGCCTCTGGGCCACGCTGGAGCTGGTCCGGCCGGGGTGAGATGGCGGACTGTGGTTTCGATGGAGGGTGAGTGAGGAATGAGAAATGAGAAGTGAGAAATGGGAAATGCAAAGGGAGAATCATGCGCCCCGCAGACCATGTCCGCTCGGACGATCGGCGAGTCCCCACCATTTCGCATTTCTCATTTCTCACTTCTCATTTCTCATTTTTGGCGATAGCGAGTGGCGGAGGCCCAACCGACGAATTGATCCCATGAATTGAGTCAGTCTGCCATGTCGCTGTTTGACGCCGCCGAAGAATCCCATCGCCAAGAGGCTCAGCCTCTGGCCGCCCGCATGAGGCCGAGAAGCCTCGACGAGTTCGTCGGCCAGGAGCACTTCCTCGGCGAGGGGAAACTCCTGCGGCGGCTCATCGCGGCCGACCGGCTCGGGTCGCTGATCTTCTACGGCCCGCCCGGCACCGGCAAGACCAGCCTGGCCCGGCTGCTGGCCAGCGAAACCCGCAGCACCTTCCGCCAGCTCAGCGCCGTGACGAGCAACGTCAAGGAATTGCGGGAGTTGCTCAACGAGGCCCGCGACCGGCTCGCCGCCGACGGGCGCAAGACCCTGTTGTTCATCGACGAGATCCACCGCTTCAACAAGGCCCAGCAGGACGTGCTTCTGCCGGAGGTGGAAGAGGGGATCGTAATACTCGTCGGGGCGACCACCGAGAATCCGTTCTTCGCCATCAACAGCCCGCTGGTCAGCCGCAGCCGCGTCTTTCAGTTCGAGCCGCTGTCCAACGGCCACGTCAAGGAGATTGTGCGCCGGGCCCTGGCCGATGCGGAGCGCGGGCTGGGGGCGTATCCGGTACACCTGCACGAAGACGCCTCGGACTTTCTCGCCGAGACGAGCGACGGCGATGCCCGCCGGGCACTCTCCGCCCTGGAGATCGGCGTCCTTTCGAGCCTCTCCGGCGGCGCAGGCCCGATCGAGTTCACGCGCGAGCTGGCCGCCGAGTCGGTCCAGCGCAAGGCGATCCAGTACGACCGCCAGGGCGACGTTCACTACGACTCGATCAGTGCGCTCAT
>CAYGZI010000608.1:0-3801 GCA_964354245.1 uncultured Planctomycetaceae bacterium | reverse complement strand
CTGAACCCCGTACCCTGAACCCCGTACCCTGAACCCCGTACCCTGAACCCCGTACCCTGAACTCCGAATCCCGAACCCCGAACCCTTCTGGTTTGTTCTCCGTGCCCTCCGTGCCTCTGCGGTGAATCTAGCGATGTACCACCAGTCCCCAGCCCCCTCGCACCCTGCATCCGTTACTTGTTGCCTCGATACCCCGGATTCGGTTTGGGCATCTTCGCCCCGACCGCTTTGAGCCAAACAGTCAGTTTCGAGTCGAGCTCGCTTGCCTTGTCCGGTATGGTCTTGGCCAGGTCCTTGGTCTCGCCAAGATCGTCGGCCAGGTTGTATAGCTCGCGCTGGCCGCTTTCGTACCACTTGATGAGCTTCCAGTCGCCCGAGCGCACGATGCCGTATGGCCCGCGGGGGATGCGGTAATGAGGGAAGTGCCAGAAGAGGTCCTGACGGTCGGGCTTGCCGGTCTGCTTGAGCAAGGGCACGAGGCTCAGGCCGTCGATCGGGCGGTCCTTGGGGAGCGGCGTGCCGGCGATGTCGAGCAAGGTGGGGAAGAAGTCGATGCTGGAGACCGGGGTGCGCGAGACGGCGCCGGGGCGCACGACGCCCGGCCAGCGGACCAGGAGCGGCACGCGGATGCCGCCTTCATAGGGGAAGCCCTTGCCGCTGCGCAAGGGCGCGTTGTCGGTCGAGCCCAGCAGGCCGCCGTTGTCCGAGGTGAAGAGGACCACGGTGCGGTCGGCAATTCCCAGCTCGTCCAGCACGGCCAGGATCTTGCCGGTCGAGTCGTCCACGCTCTCGATCATCGCGGCGTAGACCGCGCTAGTCTGGTTGGTCTTGGGCTTGGTCCGGTACTTGGCCGCCACGTCCTTCTTGGCTTCGAGCGGCGTGTGGACGCAGTAGTGGCAGAGGTTGAGGAAGAACGGTTTGTCCTTGTGGGCGCGGAGGAAGGCGACGGCCTCGTCGGCCTCGCGGTCGGTCAGATACTCGCCCGTCTTGCGCGGCGGGAGGTTGGGGAACTCGTAAAACGGGCGGTTGGTCTTGTAGGGATCGAAGTAGCCGGGCGGCTGGCCCAGGTCGCAGCCGCCGATGTTGATTTGATAGCCCTGCTTCTCGGGGAAATGGGCTTCCTGGCCGAGGTGCCACTTGCCGATGTGGCAGGAGACGTAACCCGTCGGCACCAGGGCCTCGGCCAGCGTGATTTCGTCGAGTTCCATGAACAGGGCGTTCTCGGGACACAAGAGCTTTTGCCCGGGCCCGCCGGTGTAGGCGCTGGGGTTCTTGCCGTCGGGGCCGATGATGCCGCCTTGGAAACGGGCGCGAATCCAATCGGTCACGCCCAGGCGCGCAGGGTAGCGGCCGGTCTGGATCGACGCCCGGGTGGGCGAGCAGACGGCGCAGGCCGCGTAGGCGTCGGTGAACCGCATCCCTTGGGCGGCGAGCCGGTCGATACCGGGCGTCTCGTAGTACTTGCTCCCCTGGCATCCGAGGTCCGCCCATCCGAGGTCGTCCACGAGGATCACGATGAAGTTGGGCGGCGATTTGGCGGGCGCTGCCGCGAGGGCTTGGCCGGGCAACGTCGAGACGGCGGCCAGCGCAGCGGCGACCATTCCCATCGCTCCGAGACCTCTGGTACGCCTACGGTCGATGCTCATGGGGTTGACCCTTTCTGCTTCTGCGGCCTATTGTCGCCGCCGTCCAACGACGGTTCCGTTAAGCGGCGCCGCGGGCGTACGCCGTGTCACAGATCCATGAGGACCCGTAGGCAGAACTCCACGGTCTGGAGGGTTCGCCCGGAGACCGTTCCGAGGCGTCTGCTCAGCCGCTCGACGGCGACCGAGCGGACGTCCTCGCACTTGATGTAGCTCGGCTTGCGCACTCCGCCTTCCGGCGGATTGACCGGGACGTGGGAGCGGACTCCTTTGGGCTTCGTCGTAAGCGGGAGGAGGATTACCAGGCCGGCCGGGCCCGCGTTGAAGGTGTCGGCCGAGATTACCAGCGCAGGGCGTGTGCCGGCTTGTTCGTGGCCTCGCGTGGGATCGAGGTCGGTCATCCAGATTTCGCCGCGGAGCGGTGCCGCCACGGTCAGTCATCCTTCAGATCGTCGGCCAGAGTGGCGTCCCACTGCGCCCGTTCGGCCAGCTCCTCTTTCCATGCCTTGCGATCGGCCCGCAAGGCGGCGAAATCGCGATTGAGCCCTTCCAGGAAGACGCGGCGGCGGTAGCTGGCGACGGCTTTTTCCAGGACGTCGGTCATCGACTCGCCGCACTGCCGGGCCAGCTCCTGCAGCTTGGCGTGGGTCTGGGGGTGAATCCGGACGGTCTGGCTGGCCATGAGGTGATCCTCTACGGAGAAGTATACTGTTATGTATCCGAGTTAGTCAACCCGTTTGTGTCGGCGCAGTCGGAAGCCCTCGGCCGGAGGACGCTCCTCGAAGACGGGGAACCCACCCATTTATACTACGAGACTCGCGTCGAGTGCTGGTCATCGCTGGCCCGGTCGGTTATGCTGGACCCAGTACGGGGGATTGCGGCGCAAGGCCGGGCGACGCGGAACTTGCTAGGAGGGCAGACATTCCTGTCTGCCAACAGGTCGAGTCGATTTGGCCCGCTTTTGCGAGGGGTTGCAATGTCGTCTTGCGCGCGGTTGGCGAAGGTGCTCGGCGGGGTCCTGGCCGTTTGGGGCGCGGCAGGGGTCGTTCTCGTGTCGGCCCAAGGGCGTCTCGAAGGGCGATTCGGCAAGGGCTCGATTCCCCAGCCCAAGCTCCCGGATTTGCACGTCGACGGAACAATTGAGGACATTCGGCCCGGCATGATCCAGGTCCTCTCCTCCAACTCGGCCCAGACGTGGCTCCTGCGCATTCTGCCGCAAGCCAGGATCCAGATCCTTGGAAAGGCCACGCCGGATTTCCTCGGCCCCGGGCAGTGCATTGCCTTTGTGGCCGACGTGGACGTGCGACGGGCCCGGGTGGAGAAGCCGGTGACCAAGCTGGTCGTGTTCAGCCCCAGCCCGGAGCTGCCGCTCGGCGCCGCTGAGGACCAGGGAATGGGACTGAGTTCTTTCGGAGAGAAGAAGAATCAAAAGAAGGGGGAACGCGGCAAGCAGCCTCCCGGACCCGGCTTTGGACCAGGACCCGGCTTTGGACCAGGGCAGGGGTTCGGTCCGGGGATGAAGCCGGGAGCGGGAATGGCACCGGGATTCGGTCCTGGCGTGGGGCCGGGCTTCGGGCCCGGGGCGGACGCAGGGCCCGGCATTGGTGGCGGAGAGCCGCGGGCCGGCGGCCGACGAACCAAGGCCGGCTCTTCGGGGCCCGGCGCCAAGGCCGCTCCTGCGACCCAGTCTCTGGAGGTCCGCGGTCAGATCACTTCCTTCAAGGGCGGAAAGGCCACTCTCCAAGTCCCCAACGCCCCCTTCCGCGGCGCGCTGAAGATCGAAATCGCGGAGAACGCCGAGATCGACGCCGACCTGAGCAGCCCCGCGGCCGTCTCCTTGGCGCAGAAGGGCGACAAGGTTCGGGCCCGCGGGCAGCAACTCGGCGAGCAGGCGGGCCAGGTCAACGACCTGGAGATCACGCTGAGCCAAACGCTCGGCGCTGCGCAGGCCAAGAAGCGTCCGGCGCCGAAGGCGGAGCGCACCGGGCGCTCCAAACGGGCCGCCGAGCCGGAGGAGAAGGCCCCGGCGATTGAACCACAAAGGCACAAAGACACGAAGAAGGAAGAAGGATGAGGGGCGAGGGGCGATGGACGAGGGACGAGGGATGAAGGATGAGGGATGAAGGATGAGGGATGAAGGATGAAGGATGAGGGATGA
>CAYGZI010000607.1:0-3802 GCA_964354245.1 uncultured Planctomycetaceae bacterium | reverse complement strand
CCGAAGCGCGGTGTCGGCCGTGATGGCGCGCTGCCCCCGGACGATCTCATTGATGCGGCGCGGCGGCACGCAGATGTCCTTCGCTAGCCGATACTGGCTGATCCCCAGAGGGCGCAGGAACTCTTCGTGCAGGATCTCGCCCGGATGGACCGGAGGTAGTTTCTTTCGCGCCATGTGCATGCCTCAATGGTAGTCGGTAATCTCAACCTCGTAGGCGTCGCCGTCCTCCCAGCGGAAGCAGATCCGCCATTGGTCGTTGATCCGTATGCTGTACTCCCCCTCCCGATCGCCGCTCAGCTTCTCCAAGCGGTTGCCCGGAGGCACGCGCAGGTCGTCGAGCGACTCCGCGGCGTCCAGGAGCACCAGTTTCCGCAAGGCCGGCCGCTGAACGGTAGGCGGGATCCTCTTGACTGGCTCTCGGCGGAAAATCGCTTCGGCTTCCTTGTCGCGAAAAACCCGGATCATCTCTCAATCATAACGCCGCGCGTTAATAACGTCAAGCGCTATGGCCGTGCGACCGTGCCGCGTCCGTTGGGAGGTCGTTGCCTCTTCCGGACGGCCTGATTACTATGGAGGGATGGGACCTAACGGTCGCTTTCCATTGTATTCTCCTCTGGCCGTCTCCTCGCCATGCACTTTCTCTTGACTTTGGCCGTCGTGGCCGCCTTGGTGATTGCCGATAGCGCGCCGCCCGGACCCGTGGGCGGGGTCGCGGACCGGCTGACCGCGGCCGCAACGGGGATGCTCGCGGTGCCGCTGGTGGCGGCGCTCTTGTCGATCGGCACGGCCCGGCAAATGCGGCGCCATCCCGCGTGCCAGGAGGCCCTGCTGCGGCAATTCAAGCGTCTGCGCCGACTGCACGCGGCCGTGTGGCTGACCACGGCCATGGCGATCCTCTGCGGCACGGATTGGGCGCAGATTGTGCGATTCAACTGGGGCCTGGAAGGCACCTTCCTGCTCGACGAACTCCTGATTCTAGCGCCGGTCTTGCTGCCGCTGGTGCTCTCCTGGGCGGCGTTCTACGAGGTCGAGCGGGAGGAGCGCGCGACGCTGAGCCGGGGGACCTACGTGGCCGTCCACGCGCGCCACTACCTCGGCATCCTGCTGGTCCCGGTCTTCGCCCTCCTGGCCGTCCAGGACGCGATGCGGCTCTGGTGGCCGGGCCTGGAGGAAGGGGGCCGCGCCGTGGCGGTCTCCGCGGGCGCGATCCTGCTTCTGGTCCTCTTCTTTCCGGTGGTGCTCCGTTACGTCTGGCAGACCCGGCCCCTTGCCCCCGGTCCCCTACGCGAACGGCTAGAGCGTGCCGCGCGCCGGGCCAAGCTCCGCGTGCGCGAGATCCTCGTTTGGAATACCGGCGGGCTGGTGATCAACGCGGCGGTGGCCGGCGTGGTCCCGGGCCTCCGATACGTCTTCCTCACCGACGGGCTGCTTCAGCATCTCCGCGAGGATGAGATTCAGGCGGTTTTCGGCCACGAAATCGGCCACATCCGGCACGGGCATCTGTTCTTGCGGAGTTCCGCCCTGCTGGCCCCGCTGAGCCTGTGGCTCCTGGCCCAGCAGGCGATGCCTGAGCTTGGGGAGCGGCTCGGCGCATGGCTCGCCTCGGGCGGGGTCTTTTTGCAGGCCCATGCCGCGCTGCTGGGCCTCACGGGGATGTTCCTCTACCTGCTGGCGATCTTCGGGCCGTTCTGCCGACTGCTGGAAGGCCAGGCCGATCTGTACGGCTGCCGGACCTTGGCCGCGGAGCCGGCGGTCCAGCCGGTCCAGACGTTCGTCTCCGCCCTGGAGAACCTCGCGCTCTGGAGCGGCACGGATCGCCGGGCGGGCAATTGGCAGCATGGCAGCATCGCCCGGCGGATCGATTTCTTGAGACGCCTGGCCGAGCAGCCCCGTGGGGAACTCGTCTTCCTGCGGCGGCTCCGCCTGCTGAAGGGCCTGTTGCTGGCCGTGATTCTCAGCCCGGTGGTCTACCAGGTTCTGCTGTCGGGCTAACGCGGTTCCACTTAGCCCCGCGCCCTTCTCTTCTTGCGCCGCTTGCCGCGCTCTTCGCGCGTGGCATGGCGGATATCAGCCTCGTCCATCCGCTTGCCCAACTGCTCGCGCATCTGGTGAATGCGGTCCCGCAACGCAGCCGCCCGCTCGAACTCCAGGGCCTCGGCCGCCGCGTACATCTCCGCCTCCAACTCACCCAGATACTCCTCGGTGATGTAGCGGGCCTCGTCGCCACGGCCCACTGCTGCGTTGGCCTGGGCGTGGGCCGCCGCTTCCGCCTCGATCCCAGCGCGGATTTCCTTGCGGATCGTCTCGGGCGTGATCCCGTGCAGGCGGTTGTACTCCTCCTGCATTTTGCGGCGCCGCTGCGTCTCCTCGATCGCCCGCTGCATGGAGTTGGTCACGGTATCGGCATAGAGGATCACCTTGGCATTGACGTTCCGGGCCGAGCGTCCGATGGTCTGCATCAGCGAGGTCTCGCTCCGCAGGAAGCCCTCCTTGTCCGCGTCCAGAATCGCCACGAGCGAGACCTCGGGCAGGTCGAGCCCTTCGCGCAGAAGGTTCACGCCAACCAGCACGTCGAAATGCCCTTGGCGCAGGTCGCGCAGCAGCTCCACCCGCTCGAAGGCGTCCAACTCGCTGTGGAGCCACTTGCAGCGCACGTCCTGCTTGCCGAAGTAGGCGGCCAGGTCCTCGGCCAGGCGCTTGGTGAGCGTCGTGACCAGCACCCGCTCGCCCACGGCGGCACGCTCGCGGATATGCGATAAGAGGTGCGGGACTTGGCCGCGCGCGGGGGCCACCTCGATCTCCGGGTCCAAGAGCCCCGTGGGCCGGATCACTTGCTCAACGACCTGGCCGCCCGTCCGCTCCAATTCGTAAGGCCCCGGCGTGGCCGAGACGAAGATCGCCTGGTTCGGCTTCTTCTCCCACTCGTCGAACTGCAGGGGCCGGTTGTCCAGGGCGCTCGGCAGCCGGAATCCGTGCTCGACCAGCGTCACCTTGCGGTTGTGGTCGCCGTGGTACATGCCGCGGATCTGCGGCACCGTGACGTGCGATTCATCGACAAACAGCAGAAAGTCGTCGGGGAAGAAGCTGAAAAGCGTGTCCGGCGGGCTCCCCGGCGCGCGGCCCGAGAGCGGACGGCTGTAGTTCTCGATCCCCGGGCAATAGCCCATCTCCTGGAGCATCTCGATGTCGAACCGCGTGCGGGCGCTGAGCCGCTGGGCCTCCAGGAGCTTCCCCTGCCGCTTGAACAGCTCCAGGCGCTCGTTCAGCTCCTTGCGGATTTCGTCCAGCGCCTGCTTGATGCGCTCGTCGGGCAGCACGAAGTGCTTGGCCGGGTAGATGCAGAGCCGCTCCTCGCGGCTGATCACCTCGCCGCTCGTGGGATTGATGATCGAGAGCTGCTCGACCTCGTCGCCCCACAGCTCGATCCGGAAAGCGAATTGCTCGCACGAGGGAAAGACCTCGATGCAGTCGCCGCGGACGCGGAACTTGCCGGCCTCGAAGGCGATGTCGTTGCGGTCGTATTGGATATCCACCAGCCGGGCAAGGATGTCGTCACGCTCCACGATCTGCCCCCGCTCCAGGCCGACCATCATCGCCCGATAGTCCTCCGGCGAGCCCAAGCCGTAGATGCAGGAGACGCTGGCCACGATGATCACGTCGCGCCGGCTCACCAGGGCGCTGGTCGCGGCCAGGCGCAGGCGCTCGATGTCCTCGTTGATCGAGGCGTCCTTCTCGATGTAGATGTCGCGCTGCGGGATGTACGCCTCGGGCTGGTAGTAGTCGTAGTAGCTGACGAAGTACT
>CAYGZI010000606.1:0-3811 GCA_964354245.1 uncultured Planctomycetaceae bacterium | reverse complement strand
TTCCGGGCCGCGATGGCGGTCTCCGACGAGACGAAGCTGCACGACACGCCCCTTCTGCACCTTACCGAGCCGCGTGCGGAGAACGCCCGGATCGCCGACCGCTGCCAAAACCAACTCGGCCTGCCGCTCAGCACGCTGGCCCGAATCCTGGGCCCAAAGTTCGTGCGGAGCGTGGCCTTGACCGGCTCCGATACCTTCTTCGCCACGGGGACCGATGTCGCCGTCGTGTTTGAGACGCCGCAGCCGGCCGTCCTGGAGAACCTCCTCATCATGCGGGTCGCGATGGCCGTCAAGCAGAACCCGCAGGTCAAGCCCGAGCAAGGCCAGATCGACGGCCTGGCCTACCGCGGCTTCCGCTCGCCGGACCGCCGCGTCTCCAGCTACTTGGCCAAGCTGGACAAGGCGGTAATCGTGACCAACTCCCTCTACCAGATCCGTCGCTTGGCCGAGGTCCGTAGCGGCAAGTGCAAGTCGATTGCATCGCTGCCCGAGTACACCTTCTTCCGCGACCGTTACCCTCTGGGCGACCCGGAGGAATCCGCCCTGGTCTTCCTCAGCGATCCGACCATCCGCCGATGGTGCGGCCCGCGCTGGCGCATCGCCGACTCGCGCCGGACCCGCACGGCCGCGGTGATGTCTGAAATCCAGGCCGCAAAAATGGACGCGCTCGTGAAGAAGCAGGTGCAGCCCGGACCCGTCTATACCGACCTGCCCCTGGCCGACGCGGGCCAGTTGACGCTGACGCCCGCGGGCGTGGTCTCCTCGACCGCCGGCTCGATGGGGTTTCTCACGCCTATCGGCGAGATGCCGCTGGAAGAGGTCACCAAGGCCGAGGCCGACGCTTATGCCCGCTGGCGCGACGGCTATCAGCGCAACTGGACCTGGGCGTTCGATCCGATCGCGCTGCGGATCGGGGTCCACAAGGACCGGCTCTCCGGCGACATGACGGTGATGCCGCTCATCTGGGGCACCGAGTACCGGGAACTCATCTCCGTCTCTCGCGGCGGAAAACTGGCCCCGGACGCCGGCGACCAGCACGAGGCCCTCCTGCACGCCATCATCGCCCTGAACCACAAGTCGCCGTGGTTCGAGCGGGCCCAGAACTTCGCTTCGATCCTGGTCAAGGGCATCTCGCTGGGCTGGATCGGCGACTCCGCCGCCGTGTACGTCGAAGACGACCCCTTCTGGGACGACCTGGCCAAGGTCAAGCCGGAAGGGCAAGAACTCGGCCGCTTCATGGAGAAGAACGTGGGCCGATTGCCCGTCGCCATCCGCGTCGAGGTCTCTAACAGCCTGAAGCTGGCCATGTTCCTCAGCGGCCTGCGGGGCTATGTCGAGCAGACCGCGCCGGGACTCGTCCGCTGGGAGACGCTCAAGTACAAGGACCAGCCCTACGTCAAGGTATCGCCCACGGAGAAAAACGGACGCAGGATGCTGCCGGTGGAGAACATCGCCCTGTATTACACCACCTCGCCCGATGCGCTCACGGTGACGCTCAACGAAAAGCTCCTCCAGCGGGCCATCGACCGGCAGCTTGCCGCTGAGAAGGCCCGAGCCGAAGCGAAGCCGGGCGACGCGATTGCTGGCAAACCGGCCGCAAGAGACGCTGCAAACGTGCGGCCGTGGCTGGGCTCCAACGTCGGCCTGCAAGTCGATAGCAAGATCCTGGAAATGATCAACGACCTGGCGCGCAACGAGTACCAGCAGACCATGCAAATCCGGGCATGGGGCAACATCCCCATCCTCAACGAGTGGAAGCGGCGGTTCCCGGACCGCGATCCGGTCGCCGTTCACCAGCAGGTTTGGCAGGTCGAGCTCGTTTGCCCGGGCGGCGGAAAGTACGTCGGGAACGAGAAATGGCAGACCATGGAATCGACCGTCTACGGGCATCCCGGCGAGCCGAAAGAGGGCCCGCCCGCCCCGCCGGTGCTCAGCAGCTTCCGCGACGGCAACTTCGGGCTCACGTTTGAAGAGCAAGGGCTGCGTGCCCGGGCGATCCTCCGCCGCCAAAGCAGCGGCGGCACTCCGTGACGCCGAATGTGTAGCGGCGGCACTCCGTGACGCCGGGTCGGCACCTCGTGCCCAAGCCCCGCTTGGGCACGCACTTGTGCGAAGCGCCGTAGGTTATGCTTCAGCATAACCACACTTCCAACCCGTGCCGCGATGTCGGATCTTGTGCCACGCGCGATATGCGGAAGCATAACCTACGGGGCTATTCTACCACGGTCGCCGGGCCGCGTCGCGCCCGGTCGGTGGCAGGGCGTGCTTGTAGTCGCCCGCGGAACGGGAAAGGGGCGTGCTACGGGCGGGAGCACAGGCTGGAAGCCCGTGCTACGAACGGTGGGGACGAGTTGAAACTCGTCCTACGGGCGCGATGGGACAGGTTATCAACCTGCCCCACGGTGGAGCGGCGTCTGCTGGGCCGCAAGCTCGCGGAGCTTGAACCGCTGGATCTTGCCCGTCGCCGTCTTCGGCAGCGTCTGCACGAAGACCACCGCCCGAGGGTACTTGTACGGGGCCGCGTTGGTTTTGACGAACTCCTGAAGCTCGCGGGCCAGTTGCGGCGAAGGCTGGCAGCCGTCCTTGAGCACCACGTAGGCCACCGGCTTGATGAGCCCGTCGGGGTCGGCCGTGCCCACCACGCCGCTTTCCAGCACGGCCGGATGGGCCTGCAAGACGCCTTCCACGTCGGTGGGCCAGACGGCCTGGCCGCTCACCTTCATCATGTCGTCGGTGCGTCCGGCGTACCAGAAGTAGCCGTCCTCGTCGAGGAGGAACTTGTCGTGGGTGTTGATCCACTCGCCGCAGAAGGTGTGCTTGGTGGCCTCGTGCTTGTTCCAGTAGCCGGCGGCGATGCTGTCGCCCTTGATGAAGAGCGTGCCGACCTGGCGGGGCGGCAGCTCGCGCCCGTCGTCGTCCACGATCCTGGCCTCGTAGCCCGGCACGATTTGCCCCGTGCTCCCGCCGATGGCCTTGCCGGGCCGGTTCGAGATGAAGATGTGGAGGATTTCGGTGGAGCCGATGCCGTCGAGGATCTCCACGCCGAACCGCTCGCGCCACTTGTCGAAGATGTGCTTGGGTAGCGTCTCGCCGGCCGAGACGCACATCCGCACGCGGCACAAACGCTCGCGCCCGGTCTTCTCGGCCGCGTGCAGGAGCGCGGCATAGCTGGTGGGCACGCTGTAGAACACCGTCGGCTGATAGCGGTCGATGGTCTCAAACACCTTCTCCGGCGTGGGCCGGTCGGGAAGCAAGACCGTGGTGCCGCCCATGTAGAGTGAGAAGTAGAGCCCGTTGCCCAGCCCGTAGGCGAAGAAGAGCTTGGCCACGGAAAACGATACGTCCGACTCCAGCAGTCCGATCGCCTGCTTGCCGTACAATTCGGCCTCGACGAGCATGTCGTGGTGGAGGTGGATCGTGCCCTTGGGAAAGCCGGTGGTCCCGGAGCTGTAGAGCCAGAAGGCCATGTCGTCCTTGCTGGTGTCGGCCGGTTCCAGGGCGGGCGAGGCCTCGCGCAGGAGCGGGCCCAGGGCCAGGACGGCGGAAAAGGGGACAGGTCCAATTTGTGCGAAGCACCCAACGGCACCGCCAGCGGTGCCGCTGGGCCGTTCCGGCAAATTGGACCTGTCCCCTTTTCCGTCCCGATCGCGCGCATGCCCAAGGGCGGCTTCTACTTCGATCGGCTCGACAAATACCCCGGGGCCGCCCACGCCGACCCGGAGAAACTTGAGCTCCCGCTCCTTTCGACCGAGGAGTGCGACCATCTGCACGCCCAGGCCGAGGCGTACTACCAGAACACCGACCTGGCGAT
>CAYGZI010000605.1:0-3817 GCA_964354245.1 uncultured Planctomycetaceae bacterium | reverse complement strand
GTACTCCTCGATCAGGCCGTCCACGCGCTGCTCGTCCCGGGGCGTGCCCAGCGTGACGGTGATCATCGCCTGAGTCTCACCCCGCTGGAACAAGGCCGCCCCGTGGACCCGCGGGAGCACGTCCACCTTGCAGACGATTTCGCGGAGATCCTTGGGGCCGCGGCCGTCGGCCCGGGCGCCGGCGAGGATCTGGTCCCGCACCACGCGCCGCTCCAGCCGGTGCCAAGCCGCCTTGAAGGCATCGAGGGCAATCGCCCCTTCCGCCTTCGGATCGGGGATCATCTCGGCGAGGACCTTTTCCTTGAGGGCCTTGACCGCCTCGGAGCGGGCATGCTTGCCGGGGGTCTTCTTGGCCTCGACGAGGGCCTGGGAGCACTTCTCCTTCAATTGCCCGTCCAGCGGGTCGGGCGGCGGGACCTCGTAGGCCGTCTTGACCGGCTGGCAGCGGCCGATCATCTCCTGCTGCAGGTCGCACACCTCCCGCACCAACCCGTGCGCCGTCGCGATCGCCTCGGCCATCAGGGCCTCCGGCATCTCGCGGGCGAAACCCTCGATCATCAGGATGTCGTCTTTGGAGCCGGAGACGATCAGGTCCAGGTCGCTTTCCTCCAACTGGTCCTGGGTGGGAAACGGGATGAACTTTCCATCCACATAGCCCAGACGCACGGCTGCGATCGGCCCCGGAAACGGCATCGGCGAGAGGCAAAGCGACCCCGAGGCCCCGTTCATGGCCAGGACGTCGCCGTCGTGCTGCCGGTCGCTGGCCAAGACGAAGGCCTGGACCTGAACCTCGTCGTGGAACCACTCGGGGAACAGGGGGCGGATCGGCCGATCGATCAGCCGCGAGGTGAGAACCTCTTTGGTGGTGGGCCGGCCTTCCCGCTTGATGAACCCTCCGGGAAAGCGCCCGGCGGCCGCCACCCGCTCGCGGTAATCGCACGTCAGGGGAAAGAAGTCGATCCCGACCCGTGGGGGACCCGTGGCGGACGCGCACAAGACGACCGTTTCGCCATACCCTACGAGACAACTGCCCGCTGCTTGTTTTGCCAGCTCTCCGGTTTCAATCCAAAGAGTTTCTGCTCCAATCCGTTTCTCAACGCGTACTTTCAATTTCATCCCTACCTTCGGCTGCACTGCGAGTCCCGAAAGAGGTCGGAAGGGAGACGGCCGGAGAAGCGACCCCGGGGGGCCATCGCTCGACATGGCTCCGCCGGTTGGGGCGAATCGGCCGGAATCGACGGCCGAAGGGCCTTGCCGAATGGGCCCGACGTTTGGGGCACACCATGCCCGGCAGGACCTGGGAGCACGAGAAGACTAGCAGACTACTTTCGGATCTCCAACCGGCGAATCACGTCGAGATAGCGCTGCGGATCCACCCGCTTGAGGTAGTCCAACAGCCTGCGACGCCGGCTGACCAGCATCAGCAGGCCACGCCGTCCGGCGAAATCTTTTTTGTGGCCCTGCAAATGCCCGGTCAGCAGGTTGATCCGATCGGTCAAGATAGCGATCTGCACTTCGGCGGAGCCGGTATCCTTTTCGCCCCGTTGGAACTGTGCGATCCGCTCCCCTTTGCGCTGTGTGGTGATAGTCATCTGCTACTGCAATCCCTCAAGTCCCGCCGACTTCCGGTGCTTCTCCTGAAGCACGTCCCCTACTTTCTCTCCTGGGACTCTACCTCAACTTGCTGGTACCCAACTAACTAACTCCGTAAGTGTATCAATTGCCCGGTTCCCTGCAAAGGCTACTCGGCGGTGATCTTGCCAATCTTTACGCGAGTGAAAAGCTGCCGGTGCCCGGTCTTGCGGCGGTACGTCTTGCGGCGACGAAACTTCTGGACCACGAGCTTGGGGCCTTGGGTCACACCGAGGACCTCGGCGGTCACGCTGGCCGACGGGAGGGTCGGCTGGCCGAGCCTCAATCCGGCCTCGTCGCGGACGGCGAGCACCCGGTCGAACGTAAGTTGTTGCCCGGCAGCCAGATCGCGATAGTCGATCCGGAGTTCCTGCCCCTCCTCGACCTGAAACTGTTGCCCGCTGTCTTCAACGATCGCGTACATGGAGTGGGCCTTGGACTGAATACCTCAATATGGGGGACGATCCTGCCAGACCTTCTAGTGTAGCGGAACATACCCCGGCCGCTCAAGCCCTGGGGCACTGGCAGGTAGCGAATTCGTCTGGCCAAGGGAAGAATGGCCCCGGGCAACGCAGGGCGAGGTCCCCTCCAGCGGTGGATACGCCACTGTTTCCCCATCCAGGGCAGGCATGAGTGCGCGACCAGCCCGACGATTCAAGCGAGGGCAACATGCCTCTGTTGTCAGTCGCCGATCCGAAGCGGCCGCAAGCGGGCGATCTCTGAGGCCCGTTGGGCCCGCATCGCATGCCAGACGTCCCAGTCCAATTGGAGCCGAAGCCAGAAGTCCGCCGGCATTCCCAGCACTCGCTCCAAACGGAGGGCCGTGTCCGGGGTCACGGGGCGCTTTCCACGGACGATTTCGTTCAGCCGCGGGAACGAGACGCGGACTCGCGGGAATCCGTCATTTGACCAGAGCGGACGGAATGTTCGGGCTCTTGGGATTCACGGTGATAGTCCGTCCCGAAGGGGAGACCACGAGGTCCATGTCCTCCATCGGAACCGCACCCAGCAGAACCGAATCGCCAATGACCAATGCCCCGGTGAAGCAAGTGCGGTTTTGGAACTCGATCTGAATGGGACCGACGTAAGGGACAACGTGAGAGCGCTCGTCGGCCGTCGTCACTTCCCGTTTCTCGATCTCCTTGAGTTGCAGTTGCACGGCGACGTGCTCCGGGATGCACATGGTCATCGTCCCCGTATCCACCATGGCAGTCACCGCCATAGCCTTCAGCTTGGGTTTCCTTGGATTGGACAACCTGATGTCTGCGTGAACCATGCCCACGGGTATAACCCTTTCTCGCCTACGATGTGCGGACTTACCCATCACCTGGCGGCGGCGATTGACTGTCCCCTGGCAAGCGGCCCGGTCCGCCGCTCTGGGGCATCGCCGTCTTCGACGCTTCCCCCCGCCGGACGATCTTCCGTCCGGAGGCCTCAGCGCGCGCCTGGGCATCCGCCGTAAGTGCGAACAAATCGCCGTGAAACCGCGCCGCCATCGCCGCACGCGCCCTGTGGATGTCGGCAATGGTAGAATCACGGTCGCTTTCAGTTGCTTTCCCCATCGTCGGTGACCATTTCTTCAGGAGTACAGATTAGCTGACGATCGATGTTTCGATGTACAGCGTGGCCATCTTCCTTCTCTACGCCTCCGGAAACTTCGCGGTCCGGCCTTCCGCATCGGTGCAGTCGAAGGCCAGGTGCTCCGGCGAGACTCCCTTGGCGCCGACCACTTGCACCACCATCTTGCCGCGGTCCTCGATCTGGGTCAGATCGCGGCGTTTCTTGTTGTTGACGAACTCCGCCACGTCTTCCGCCACCGTCACCTTGACGTGCCCAATGTCCGGCCGCTGCGCCGCCAGAAGCAACATGCGGACCACCTCAATGGCCATCGTCTCGGGCGTCTTGATCACGCCCGTCCCGTGGCAGGCCGGGCAATCGTGAAACACGCTCCGCTTGAGGCTCGGCCGGATCCGCTGCCGCGTCATCTCGATGAGTCCGAAGGGGCTGGTGCGGAGGATCTTGGTGCGGGCGCGGTCGCGCTTCAAGGCGTCGTGCATGGCCCGCTCGACCCCGCGGCGGTGCTTCTCTTCGCGCATGTCGATGAAGTCGTTGACGATCACGCCGCCGAGGTCGCGGAGGCGGATTTGCCGGGAGATCTCCTTGGCGGCCAGGAGGTTCATCTGGA
>CAYGZI010000604.1:0-3830 GCA_964354245.1 uncultured Planctomycetaceae bacterium | reverse complement strand
TCCGCGTCCTGGAGGCCCAAATCAACAAGGGCACCATCGACGAGAAGGACGCGCTCCAGGAGATCGGCGACCTGCGGGACGAGCTAGCCAAGACTCGGGAGGCCCTCGAGAAACAAAAGGTCTTTGTGGCGGCGGCCAAGGTGCGCACCCAGAGCGAAACGACCACGTTCCAACTGGGCAAGGAGGGTTGTCTGCTGATTGTCGCCAGCAAGGTCCGGATTGTGGGTTGGGACCAGCCCGAGGTGAAGTGCGTCCTGGAAAAGGCCGTGCTCAGCGCGGATGACCAGCCGGTGGACGATCAGCTCAAGGCGCTCAAGGTCGTCCACCAGCATCGCCGCGCGACCGAGGAGGTCGGCCAGACCCGAGAAGAACTGGCAGAAAGGCGCAAGGCTCAGGACTCGGCTCCGGGGGCAAAACCGCCGGACCCGAAGGCGCTGGAGGCCCGCCGGAAGTTCGACGAGGAGTACCTGGCAAGCTGGTCGCTCTTTCGACCGATGCAGGGAAAGGAAATCGACGTCCTGAGAATCGACGGCCTCGACTGGGCGCAAGGAAACCAGAATATCATGATTGACGTGAGATCTCCTTTCGGAGATGGCCGCGCCGGAAGCGACTTCCAGCGCCACGCAAGCTTGACCGTCTACGTCCCGCACGCCCCGCGGTGCCGGCTCGTCGGAGTGAGCGGAGGCCAGGAGGGCCTGGACGTCGAGTCGCTGCGCTCCTCGCTCGTCATCCGGGGGCAGCACGTCATGGGCCAGGGCTATTGGGAATCCGAGAGGGAGTTCCGGATCCGTGGGCTGCGCGGCTCGCTGGCGGCCGAAGACGTGCCGATCCAAAGGTTGGAAAACGTCGTGGGGGACGTCTCCATCGTGCTCACGGCCGACAGCGATTCCGGGGTTCGCCGCCAGTACAAAAAGATCACGGGGGACCTTCGGGCGTGGTTCTGTCGAGCGGACCTGCGCTTGGAGGAGATCGCCGGAACGATCGACGTGAAGAACGAGTTCGGCGACACGCTCTTGGTGGCCAAGAAACCGCTGGCCGTGCCGCTTGCCCGCAGCGACCCCCCCGGGCATCCGAGCGGGTCGGAGCAGACGAAGCCGCTGTTGTTGAAGACCCACCGGATTGTCTCCGAATCGGGGCACATTGAGGTACACTTCGCCGGAGACGCCGAGAAGTGGCAAGGGTTGCCGCTGGTGGCGCTGACCGAGTGCGGCACGGTGCGCACGGTCGGCGCGGGCGACGTCCTCGAGAGCGTCTCCTTCAGCGTGGCGGCCGGGGACCCGTGGGGAAATCGTCGTGCCTGGCAGGGCTCCGTTTCGAGGCGTAAAGGGGAGGGGTCTCATCTGTCTCCTTTCGAGCGGCCGGCCGAAGTCCTCCTCGGCAAGGACCGCTCGCCGGGACTGGACTTGATCAGCCGCGGCGGCAGCATACGGATCGTCTACGGCGAGTAATCCGGCTCTGGAACCCCAAGAGACACGAAGTAAGCGAAAGGAGAAACCAATGCGTCAACGAATGCGTCTGCCCGCCGCGATCGCGGCAGTCCTCGCGATTCTCGCCGGAGTCGCCGCGTCCTGGGCGGCTGAGCGGCCGGCCGGCGGCTCAACTCCCCTTGCGGATGCGGTTAAGGCGTTCAACGAGAAGGCGGCAGAGGACCCCATCGGAAAGGATCAGCCGCCCTTGACCGTTGACGAGGTGGTGGCCGCCATCCGCGCCTGGAATCGCTTGGAAGTGCCCGAATTCCCCGATCAGGTCTGCGACGCGTTCACGCAGATCGCCCAAACGCGAAGCCTCCCTCCAGGTGCCGCATTCGAGTCTCTGAACGGATGGTTTCCCGGCGGAGACTACCACTTCGACGTTTGGTGGGTCCGCGTCGTGGTCACAAACAGAGACGGCAGGGGTTTCAGCTTCGTCATTCGGGAGCGGATGATCCGCTCCCGAACGGTCGATGAGGAATTGCAGCGGGTTTCCAGGCTTGTTCGGGAGAGGGGCCCTGAGCGTTTTCCGGGCTCGTACAGGCTAGACGAGTACTTCGAGAGCTTAAAGAAGGAGGCCGCGGCCAGCAAGCGGCAAACCGAGCGGGAGCGGTCCCTTCTGGAGCTCGAGCGGTCGCTTCAGGACTTGAAAAGCCAGATCGAGAGAACTCGCGAACGGCTGCGCGGACTTGAGCAGCGACTGGCCGAGAGGGAGAAGAGGAGTCGTAACTGATCGCGGGCCCATATTGTCTAACCGCAGAGGACGCAGAGGGTGAAGGCACGAGGGGGTGAACGATCCGCGCCCCGTCACCGTGTCACCCCTTCACTCCCTCCGCGTCCTCTGCGGTTTCATAATCAGTCCCCGCTAGTCCTTTCTGGCCGCCCAGGTCCAGTGGCGGTCGCTCGTGGCCCGGACGGTCTCGGGGGCGACGCCGAGCGGCATCACGATCTGGCGGATCTCTTTGACCGTCAAGGCCGCGTGGAACGAGTCGGCCAGCATCTGCCTCTGGTGCCCGCTGGCACCCGCGGCGTAAGTGGCCACAAGGTGCTCAACGGCCGCCTCGTCGTCGGGCCGGAAGAGGTCGCGGATGAAGATCAATCCGCCCGGGGCGAGCACGCGCCAGGCTTCGCCGAGCACCTGGCTCGGATCCGGGATGTGGTGGACGATGCTGTTGGAGGCGACCGTGGCAAACGACCCGTCGGCATAGGGGAGCCGCTTGGCGTCCACGCGCTGGACGCGGATGCGGTCGGCCAGGCCGGCCTGCTCGATGTTGCTCCGTGCCAGCCGGAGCATGTGCTCGGCCGCGTCGATCGCCAGCACCTTGGCCGACGGGTCTTGCCGGCACAACTCGACGGGGATCTGAGCGGTCCCGGTGCCGAGGTCGAGGATCCAGCCCTCGCAGAAGGGGACAGGCCCCATTTGTGCGAAGCACCCTTCGGGCCGTTCCGGCAAATGGGGACTGTCCCCTTTTTCGCCACGCCGCGCGGCCAAAAGGTCGGCCACAAAGATGCGGTTCACCTCGCGGTGGTCCATCGAGTCGTAATCGACGGCCTCCGCCAGCGTGTCCATGGCTTCGGTTTCGAGGGTTCGCGGGAGCATGGATGCAAGAGCCGGAAGGCAGCGCGACGACGGGGAGCCGGCGCGACGACGCGGAGCGTCGTCACGAGGCCCTAATCCCTAATCCCCAATCCCCAGCCCCCAATCCCTCTCTCAATACTCCCGTTTCGTCGTGACGCCCGGCTGCGGCACAGGGTACCTGCCGTCGGGCCCGGCCTTCAGGGGCGCCGGCGAATTGGCCGTCAGCGTGTCCAAGCCGGGGGCAAACTCGTGGTCGGAGTTGAGGATCTGCTCGTAGGTGATGAGCTGCCCGGTGTGGGCGGCCATGCGGCCCATCGAGGTCACGAGGCTCGCTTCGACGCCGCGCTTGGCCTCGTTGTAGGGCTTGTCGCTGCGGATGGCGGCGACCAGGTCGTTCCACTCGTTGAGATAGGGGTCCTGCTCCTCCCGCTTGATCTTGGATTCCCAGATCAGGTTGGACCGCTTCGCGTTCTGGCCCTTGTAAGTGGCGGAGGGCAGCCCACAGTCGCCGCTCTTGGCGACGATCGCCATGCCTTTGGCGCCGTGGGCGTAGCTGGAGTAAATGTCGTGGCAACCGCCGATGCAGCGCCCGTCCATGATGAACTTGGCGCCGTCGGCGAACGTGTATTCCACCGAATACGTGTCGAGGTTCTGGTCGACGTAAGCGGGGCCTTCGGGGCTCTGGCGGTAATGGCGGCCGCCCAGCGCCTGGGCCTCGACCGGCCATGCGTTCTTCATCCAGCAGAGCTCGTCGATGTGGTGGATGTAGAAGTCGCTGTAGC
>CAYGZI010000603.1:0-3862 GCA_964354245.1 uncultured Planctomycetaceae bacterium | reverse complement strand
GGAGGATGAAGTGGCGGGTCTTGTCGATCGGGGCCGGGGTCATCCAGATCTGCTGGATTGCGCCCGATCCTTCGATCTCCCCCATCGTGAAGGTCGTCTTGGCCTTGATGCGGACCGAGGGGGATATCTTCCAGCCCTGGCCCAACTCGCTGGCGGCCCTCTTGCCGGTACCTTCGGTCGCCATGCCCGCTTTGCCCTTTTCGCCCGTGAAGTTTTCCGGGCTGATCGAGCGGGTCTGGGCATGGGAGAGCCGATAGAGGTTCCCCATATTCATGTTGAGCCCATTGAACCGCCCGCGGGCCGAGGGCTCTTGGGCGTAGGCAAGGGCGCAGAACACGAGACTCGCGAAAGCTCTCAACACACACGTTCTCAATCGCATAGGTTTCTCCTTTTCGGTACGGCCGGCTTTGCCGGCCGTATTTCAGGACGTGTATCAGCCGAGGCAGCGAGCAGAGCCGCGCCTGGGCCTGCTGGATCAACGGTGAAGGACCGGTGGATCTGGCTCTCGCAATATCATGTTCCGTGGAATCTCGAACCGGATCACCCCTGCACCCTCGAAGTTGTTCGCCGGCAACTCAATGCGCAGATACTGCACTTTGTCGACCGGTGGCTCAAAGACCAGTACGTCCGTTATGGACTTCCCCGGGTAGACCGAATCGCGCTTTACTCGTCCGACCGGCTCGTCTATCCCGAACGTAACCCGTTTGTATGAATTGCCGAAATTATCCGACAGGGTTGCGAAGTCGCGCTTAAGAACGAAATCGCCACCAGCCCAGGTGCGGTAGTCTAGCAGTTTCGTCCCGCTGAGGTTCGCGACTTCGATCCTGATAGCCAGTAGCACATCTTTGGACGGCGAGGTGCCCCGCTCCAAGAGGTCTCTGACGTCCACTTTGCCGACTTTGGCGGAGGCAATTCGTACCTGAACGTCGCGTTGCCTTACGGGCAACTCGGCTGAAACCCAGCCTTCGTCCTCGGATTTCCTTGCCGGTCGCGACGGACGGGGGCCGGATCCGACCGGCGGAGCGGGTTCGTGGTTCGCGGCTGGGGTCTTCCAAACCGGCTCGCGGGTGGCTTCGCGCACCGCCGCAATGGTGGCGAGGGTCGACGTGATCGCGATCGCGACGGCCACAACGCAAATGACCGTCCCCGCTACTGGCATCCCAATCCCGGAGCGTCGCCCGGTCGCCGACACGAGAAACCCCGCGATTCCGAAGAGGATGCCGAGTGCGCCGAGCGGAATGCTCAGTATTCCCAGAAACGGAATCCAGCACCCAAGGCACGCCAGGATGCCGAGCACCAGGGCCGCGATGCCGAATCCGCTCGTGCCCTTGGGGGTGGCAACATAAACGCCGACAAGCGCGGGTTGCGCGGCGCTCGGGTGGGGCACGGTTGGCGCTGGCCTGACGGGCACGGGCGGCAACGGAGACGATTCTCCTAGCATCTGGCGCCATCGGTGGAGCCTTTCCGACGCCTCGGCAAGTTCCCTCCTAAGGCGAGCGATGCTATCCGCGGCGCCTTGCTCCTCGCCTCGGAGAATCGCAACTTGTCCCAATAGTCTATCTGCATGGCTGGTCCATCGTCCCGCGGACGGAATATACAAAAGGCACGCGGACGCAACCGCCGCGATGACAAAAGCGAACAGACCGATGGGCCAAGAGTAGGCCGCAACGAAGAAAAGGGCTCCCAGTGCCATCGCCGTGATGAGCACACTTCCAGGCCGCCACCCGAAGAGAGCGTCATTAACGCGACGAGTAGCCCGAGCGGCGGAAAGATATTGCATCTGAAACGCCGCCCCCAAACGGCGCAAACGGCACACGCGGCGGCGCTTCTGCGTACGCCTTATGCTTTTCTCGACCTCACCGATGTAGCTGGCAAGCTGGTGAACCCGGGCCTCATTGATGGCGCTCCCGTCGGGTTCATCGAACGGCCGAAGGTTAGCATCCGTCATGGTTTGTGTCTCCGCATCGTCAAGAGACCCACCATGCGCCTCGCTCTGGCCAAAATTCTGCCAGAGCAGAACCTCTGTCAAAC
The DNA here is from genome assembly GCA_964354245.1 of uncultured Planctomycetaceae bacterium. Taxonomy (GTDB): domain Bacteria; phylum Planctomycetota; class Planctomycetia; order Pirellulales; family Thermoguttaceae; genus CAYGZI01. The sequence continues at coordinate 1,831 of CAYGZI010000603.1, read as the reverse complement.
CATTGCAGGTGGTCGCAATCTACGACCACGTCTGACCTCCTCTACTCCGAAAGCGCGCTACCACCGCTCTGGGACACGCTCGCTGCGCTCGCTTTGCCCCAGCCGCCCGCCGCCGGCCGGCAGAACCGGCCCTACTCGACTGCCTCGTTCAGGGAGAACGGCTTGCGCGAGCCAGCTTTGGATTTCGCCACCAGCGATTGAAACCGCGGGTTGGAGGCCAGTAATTCGTCCATCAGGGAATCGTCCTCCTGCGGGTCCAGCGGCTGAATGGCCAGCAGCCGCTCGTCGGGCATCTCCACAACCACGGTCTGGCCCGAGTCGGCACACTCAGTGAGCGTCTTCTTCAGGTCCGTTTCCAGGCGGCTCAACGGGATCGTCTTGATGGCCATGAAACTCCTCTCCCTCCACAGTTAGTTTGTTGCCGACCTTTCGGCCGACGATGAGCAAGACAACTTCCTCTTCCTCCACATTATACAGGGCACGCAAGTCTCCTGCACGCAGTTCGAACTCGGCCAGCGGATTTGGGCGCAGCCGTTTGATGGCTTTCGTCGGTGTCGTGGGTTTGTGCTGAAGCCGGGACAGGATGGCCGCTTTCAAGATACGCTGGTCCCGAACCGGCAGCGCCCGGAACTGCCTGTCGGCGTCCTCGGTAGTGGTGATCTTGAAAGGCATTCGCTTCTGACACCCTTCGGTGGCCGGGCACCAGCCCACGATCCGAGGTGGCCGCAATTCGCGACTACCTATACCGCCCGCGTATTGGCCGAGCGCCAGTGCCACCCGGCCGACCCGACCGGGCCGACACGGCCCGGCTCCGACAACTGCCGTCTGCCTACTGCCATCTGCCCTCCGCCGTCTGCCTACTGCTACAGACTCCACCCTTCCCGGTACGGCGGGTTGATGAGCTTGTTGGCCGCTTCGGAGTTGGTGAAGCGCATGTTCTCGCCGTCCCAGCGGAGCTTGCCGGGCGTGCGGATGGCGATGTTGCCCAGGAGCACAACTTCCGCCAGGTGAGCGGCATGGGTGACGAAGTTCGATCCGGCCGGCGGCCCGCCCTTGCAGGCGTTGATCCATTCCTTGTAGTGGCCCGGCGAACGCTCCAGCTTTTGCGGCGGACGGCCGAACTCCTGCGCCCGCTTGTGCGGAATGAGCGTGTGCCCGTAGATCTTCCCCTTCTCGCCGATCACGTAGAACCAGTCGTCCTCGCCGAAACCGCGGTCGGCCTCAAGCTCCTCGGGCCGCGGCGGCCGCAGACCGCCGTCCCACCAGGTGAGCGTGAATGCCGCACGGTCGCCCGCGGCGGGAAACTCCCAGCGGGTGATCGACGCCAGCGGGGCAGTTTCGTCGCGGACTTCTTTGCCATACGGATGGTTCGACGAGCATGCCTCGACCGTGGTCGGATGGCCCGGCTTCAGCGCCTTGAAGATCGCCGAAAACTGGTGGCAGCCGATGTCGCCCAGGCAGCCGGTCCCAAAGTCCCACCAGCCGCGCCACGAGAAGGGGTGATAGTACGGGTGATACGGGCGCATGGGCGCCGGGCCGATCCACAGGTCCCAGTCCAGGTTCTTCGGCACCGGCGGCGTGTCCTTGGGACGCGGAATGCCGCGCAGCGAGATCATCGGGGTGCGGTTCGAGCCGCCGTGGACCTCGCGCACGGTGCCGATCGCGCCGGCCCAGATCAGCTCGGCGATCAGCCGGGCCTCTTCGCCGGCCTGGCCCTGGTTGCCCATCTGCGTGGCGACCTTCGTCTCCTTGGCGACCTTGCCCATCTGGCGGGCCTCGTAGACCGAGTGGGTCAGCGGCTTCTGGCAGTGGACGTGCTTGCCCATCTTCA
>CAYGZI010000602.1:0-3863 GCA_964354245.1 uncultured Planctomycetaceae bacterium | reverse complement strand
CCCTACCGGATCACCGATTATCTCGGTGCGTTCGAGGACTTCCTGACGGGCCTTGAAGACCTGCCCCATCCCGCCGCGGCCGAGATAATCGGTGATCCGGTAGGGCCCGAGGCTGAACTTCGTCCGGCCTTCCAAGAGTTGCTTGGCCTGCCAGAGGTTCAGACGGCCGGCCTCGACCAACTTGTCGGCCAGGCGCTGGTCGTAGGGGATGGCAAGATTCGCCGAGCCGGCAAGCTGGGCCTGCCGGACCAGGGAGCGGGCCTCGTCGAGCTGCTCGGGCGTCAGCAGCCGACTCGCCAGGGCGCACCGCTCGAAGGCTGACTCATGCGACCTGCTCACCGCTTCTTACCCGCTTGCCTCGGATGGGACTTGCCGCGAAACCCGGGCGCTGAGAGTAGACTCTCCGGGCGCACCTCCCCACCCACTACCTTAACGCGAAACCGCCGGTGCGCCAAGGACCCGGGCCGAGACCGGTTCCCAGGGCGTAAACGCCTGGGCTAAAGAAACCCTACACTGCACGCCGCTCAGAATCCTTCCGTCATCCCCAGTCCCCTCCAGCACTCCGGAAGCGGCGCAACAAACTCGATGGCCTCCCCTTTTACCGGATGGACAATCGCCAGACGCCTCGCGTGCAACGCGATTCCAGCGGGGAAGGCGCCACGGCTGCCGTACTTCTTGTCTCCGAGGATCGGCCAGCCGCGGCGGGCAAGCTGCAAGCGGATCTGGTGCTTCCGGCCCGTCTGGAGTTCCACCTCCACCAACGAAAGGCCGCCCGCGGTCTTCAGCCGCCGGTATGCGAGCCGGGCCTCTTGGGCCCCCGGCGCGGTCCGGCCGACGACCTGCATTCGTCTCTGACGCTCATCCCGCCCGACGAAGTCGATACACTCGCCGGTCTTCGGCTGCACGGTCCCCTCGACGATCGCCCAGTAGGTCTTCCGGACGACGCGCGTGCGGAACTGCTCCGCGAGACGCCGTGCCGCCTTCGAGGTCCGGGCGAACAAGACGACCCCGGTGACCGGGGCGTCCAAGCGGCTGACGACTCCCAGATAGACGTTGCCCGGCTTCTGGTACCGCTCTTTCACGTATTGCTGTGCCCGTTGGAGGAGCGAGGGCCGGCCGGGAGCCACGCCCATGGTCGCCAGGCCGGCCGGTTTGACGACCGCCAACAAGTGGTTGTCTTCATACAGGACTTCGAGGGGTGGCGGTTTCATGACGCGGCGTGCCCATTGCCCCAGCGGCTCGTGCCGTCAATACTAGTCGCGTGCATTTGAGTAAACCCAAGCCGAGACTGATCCTCGCCAGCGCATCGCCGCGACGCCGGCAGTTGCTGGCCGAGGCCGGCTACGATTTCGACGTCGTATTCCCCGCCGAATCCGCCGAGAGCGGCACGCCGGGCGAGCAGGACCCCGCCGGGATGGTCGCCCGGCGGGCCCGTCAAAAGGCGGCCGACGTGGCCCGGCGCGTCGAGTCCGGCGTCATTATCGGCTGCGACACCGTGGTCGAGTGCAACGGCCGCGTCCTCGGCAAACCGGCCCACGCGGACGATGCCCGGCGCATGCTCGAAACGCTTCGCGGGCGCGAGCACCGCGTCTACAGCGGGCTGTGCGTCTGGAAGAAACCTGGGCGCGGGCCGCGAATCCGCGTCGAGGTCACGGTGCTCTACATGGACCCGCTGACCGACGCCCAAATCAGCCAATATCTGGCCGGCGGCGCCTGGGAAGGCAAGGCCGGCGCATTCGGCTTCCAGGACGGCCTCGACTGGGTCCACGTCGCCCGCGGGAGCGAGTCCAACGTCGTGGGCCTGCCCATGGAGCTGCTTGCCGAAATGCTCGCCGAGTAGGACGGGTCTTTCAGACCGTCCTACGGACGCCAAGGCGCCTAGATCATGCTCTTCAGGCCCTTGAGGGCCCGGACTTTGACCTTGACCGTGGCGGGCTTGGCGGCGATGTCCACCGGCTCGCCGGTGGCGGGGTTGATTCCCATGCGGGCCGCCCGGGCCGGGACCTTCTTCTTCTCAATCTTGATGAGGCCGGGGAGGACAAAGACCCCGGGGCCGCGCGGGCTCAGGGCCTTCTTGATTTCCCCGGTCATTGCCTCGCACACGGTGCCGACTTCCTTCTTGGTCAGCCCGGTGACTTCGGCAAGGTTGGCCACGACCTGACTCTTGGTGAGGGGTTTCTTGCCTGCTGCTTTGGCCATGAATTTGGGTCCTCCCTGCGAGTTTCACGTTGGGTGCTTCGCGAGCACCGTACCCGATACGTCCGCCCGATTGATACGTCCGACCGACTCGGCGGACGCGATGATTAGATGCGGTTTCCCGAAAAAATCAACGGGGGCGACGCGGAAAAGGCGGAAAAAATCGGGAAAAGAGCCCTCCCTACCCCATTTTGCCCGGGAAATACGGGCCCCCGCCGGCAGAGAGGCCCGCAAATCAGCCTCGATTCGGACGCAGATGGGCAAGAGGGGGCCGACTTCGCACGCCGCGAGGCACCCGGCCTCTGTCGTCCCGAAGTGCCGGTTGTGCGGTGTAAACGAGCCATCCAGGGCCGCGAGGCCAGACTTTCGGGGGAAACGGCCGGCAAGACAGCCACTTCCTTGCCAACGGCCTCCGGATCTTCTAAAATTGCCCGATATAAGGCTTTACGACGCGTCGGAGGCCCGGCAGCGGTCGGCAAGACGAGGGAAGGACCATGGATCGGCGCAGAAGGAGCCCCGCACAGAGGCCGTTGGTCGGCGTGCTGCTGGCCCTCGCCGTCGGCGCGACGGCGTATGCGGCGGATGCCCCGGTCCCCGCCCCTCCGGCGCCGCGGCCCGAAGCCGAGAAAGCCAAGGAAGAGGACTTCGCCGCCGCCCAATCAGTCTTCCCTCGGCCGGAGCGGCAGTTGCTCTTGGCTTTCTCCAAGGCCCAGCAGTTGACCGAGAAGGGACAGTATGCCGAGGCGGTAAGGTACTTGGGAACCGTTCTGGACGCACCGGACGATTACTTCGACTGCTCCCCGGACTCGGCCAGGGCCGCCAGCGTCTTCCCCAGCTTGAAAGCAGAGGCCCAGGCCCTCCTCGGGCGAATGCCCAGTCATGGCCGCGAACTCTACGAGCTGCAATACGGCGCTCGGGCCCGGCAGATGCTGACGGCCGCCGTTGCCGCGGGCGATGCGGGCGGTCTGGCCGAGGTCTCGCGGCGGTTCTTCCATACCCGGGCCGGCTACGAGGCCACGCTGCTGTTGGGACTCGACCACTTGGATCGCGGCAGCCCGTTGGCCGCCGCGCTGACGCTCCAGCGGGTCCGCGACGCCTGCCCCGTGGCCGACCAGTTTGAGCCGGGGCTGTCGGTCACGATGGCCGTCTGTTGGCTTCGCGCCGGCCAGCCGGAGATGGCCCGGGCGGTCCTGGATCGGGCCGGGCAGCGGGACCCCAAGGCGACGGTCGAGATTGGCGGGCGCGAGGTGGCCTTGACGGCCGAGTTGGCACGGCTGCTTGGTGCGCGAGTCTTGGGCAGCGCGGCACGGCCGGAGACCGGACAATGGCTCGTTTCCCGGGGCAACGCGGCAAGGAACGCCTCGACCCAGGGCAGCGGGCCCCTGTTGTGTACGGTGTGGCGCGTGCCCACTACGGAGCACCCCAACGTCGAGGCGGACATCGAGGAGGTGCAACAGTCGTTTCGCGAGCAGGATCAATGGGCCATCCCGGCGCTGCACCCGCTCGTGGTGGACAACCTCGTGCTCATGCGCACGGCGAGCAACTTGCTTGCCGTGGACCTTGTGACGGGGAAGCGGCTCTGGGAGGCGCCGGGAGACGACCCCTTTGAAGCGCTCATGGACTCGCCGACGGACGGGCCCATGCCGGGGTACTATCCCGGCATGGGG
>CAYGZI010000601.1:0-3866 GCA_964354245.1 uncultured Planctomycetaceae bacterium | reverse complement strand
CGATCAAGACCGGCGACATGCGGGGCTGTGGCTGCACGCATGTCGTGGCCCAGGTGATCCAGGCGGCGACCGGATACGACGAGAGCCACCCGGAGATTGCGGTGTGGGTCCGGATCGGGCACGGTCTCCCCCGGCTGTGCTCATACGGGTCGCTCGGGGAGTCCGGCGGGGTGCGGTTGACGCCCGTGTCGCAGTTGGTGGCGAAGTATCACCGCCTTGGCGGCCGGATCTGGGTCCACCCGCTGCTGGACCCAACCCGGGGCGACCGGATCGTCTATGAGGCGGAGAAACTGTGGGTGGCGGGGACGGGGTATCCCTCTTTGATCCAGCATGTCCTGACGCTGTGCCCCTGGTTGCGGTGGCTGCTTCGGCGGTTTCGGAAGAGCGCGGACCTCGACCCGGAGGCCGTCCACTGTGCGGAATACGTCGCGACCGTCCTGGCCAACTCGGGATGGGACTGGGGCGATGAGCCCGTGACGCTGACGCCCGGCGAGGTCTTGCGCAAGTGCGCGTGGTACAGACGACCCCCGATGGAACTCGAACTAGGCTGAGAAAGGACTCTCACCATGGCAATCTACGACCAAGGCGCCCCAGGTGGGGTCTATCAGACACCCACTTTCAACTTCTCGACGGCCGGGTTGCCTGCCTCCTTTGCGTCGATCTTGGGGGCGTACAACACGGCACAACCGCAAGTCAACGCCGCCAATACCCAGAGGTTCGACGACCTCGTGGGGGCCTACCGGGATCTGTATGCCGAGCAACAGTCCCGATGGAACACGATGCAGGCGCGACAGGACGCCACGTTGGCCGAAATGCGGGGCAACCTCGGCCAACTCGGCACGCAAGAGCGCAAGGACATCGACACGCGGTTTGAGGGCATGGCGGGGGCGGCCCAACAGAATCTCATCGGTTCCGGTTTCGGTGGTTCGACCGTGCTGCCGTCCGTCCTGAGCGGGATCGGCCGGCAGGCAACCGATGCCCAGGGGGCCTTGTCCGACCGGATCGCCGCCCAGATGTTGGGGTTCGGCGGCCAGTCACTCCAGTACGGACAGGCGTTGGGCCAACTTGGGGTCCAGTCCAGCGGCCAGACCATCGGCGACATGCTCGGGTTCATGGAGCGGCGCGAAGACAAAGGCCCCGACCTGGCCACCCTGGCGGCGCTGGCGGCCCAGTTCGGGCAAGGCTACGGGGCGGGGGCGGGTGGATTGCCGCAGCAGTACGCATCGGCCCGCGGCACACAAAGGCCGCTCAGCCTCGGCGAATACAACCAGGCAATGGGGTACGGTTCCATAATGAATCGTTCCAGAGGCGGGTTCGTCGGATCGGACTCGGGCGACTACCGCTGGATTGGATAACAGGTGACACGATGGCACAAAAGCGAACGGAGTCGTGAATCATGGGCATTTCTGTGAACTATACCCCCATAGGCGCGCTTGGTGCCCTCGCCTACGAAGCTGGACAATCGCAGCAGCGGAAGTGGCTGGCCGAGTATCAACAGCGCCAGGCCGAATTGGCGGCGCGCATGGCGATGCAACAGGCTGAACTCTCGGCGCGCCAGCGGGCCGATTCGTCGGCCCGACAACTCCAGCCCTCGTTCGCACCTCGCGGCCCGCAAGAGTCGGTTCAACAGCCGATCTGGCAGCAGGTTGCGGCCAATCAGGCGTTGGCGGCCCAGCAGATCGCCGGTGCCGCTGCCAATGCCCCTGGCCTTCAGTTCCAAACCATGATGGCGCAACGGCAGGCTGAGGCCCGGCAACAGGCCGTCCGCAACCGCGAACTCACTCAGCAACAGAACTTCGCCGGCCAGACGCAGGCGTTCGCGGCTGCGAACGAGGCGGCCCGGCAGGCGGCGTCCCTGGAGGCGGCAGAGCGGTCGCAACTGGTGAGCATCGGGGCATCGCAACAGGCGGCGGGGTTCCAGGCTGCGACGGAGAGGGAGAAGCTCGGCCAGACTCAGGCGTTCGCGTGGGACACCCAACAGGCGTCACAACAGCACGCGGCCGAGATGCAACAAGCGACCCAGGTGTTCCAGGAGAAGCGGGATGCGTTCATGGCGGCGCAGGACCGGCTGCGACAGGCAGAGGCGACCGCCGCGTCGCAGTGGGGACAGAAGTTCTCGGCGGCCAGCACGTTCATGCTGGACCAGGCCCGGAGGGACGAGGCCCGGGCGAAGGACGAGGCGGAGAAGGCGTTCGAGGCGTGGAAGTTCCACAAGACGCGGGAGGCGGTGGAAAAGCAGAAGGCGGCCGAGTACAAGAATGAGCAACTGATGCAGGAGCAACGCCTTGGGGCTGGGTTCAACCTCCAGAAACTCCGGAACGAAACGGACGCGATGAGCGGCTGGGACCTCTACCAGAACGCCGCACCCATGCCCTACCTGCCTCCCTCGACTGAACTGCCCGCCCCACGACGCAAACTAAGCGGCTACGGCCTCTGATGGAGATACGCCATGTCGATGGTTGATGAATCCCTGGATGTCTTGGCCCCCGACGCCTACGCACCCGCGCAACAGGATCAGGCTCGGGCCATGCGTCGCGTGCAAATGGAGGCCGCCATCCGGAGCGGCAGTTACCGGCTGGACGAGAGCCAGCAGCGCGAACTCAACAAGATCCGGCGGGCGCAGGCTTGGGTCCAGTCCAGCCAGATCCCCGAGGCCCAGAGGAAGGCGATGCTGGACGAACTGGACGCGGCCGAGGAACGCATCAAGCCCTTTTCGGTGCCCCTGTACGAGCGGCCCCCGTCTCTGGAGGAGCGGTTCGCCCAACACCATCTCGTGACGCCCCAAGGGTTCGCGGTGATCGAGGATCCCAAGACCGGCAAACTCGACTATTCTCGCAATGCTCCGCAGAACCAAACGGATTTCATCCAGAACGCCGGTGTGCCTCAGTTCGGCGGTCCTACCCCTGCCGGTGTGCCGCAGTTCGGCGACCAGGCCCCCCAGCCGTTTCAGGAACAGCGAACCCAGATGCGGTTCAAGACGGCCCAGGAACTCATCAAGACCCAGCGGGCGGCGGCCCAAATGGCAGAACAGAGGCGGAAATTCGACGAGACGGCCAAGGACAAGCAGGAAGCGGTTGCCGAGAAACAAAAGGAGGACCGCCGGACGCGGATGGCGAAACTGTATGCGGCCCGCCTGGAGCACCTTGTCGCCCAAAAGTCCAAGAAGAGCGACACCAATCTGGAGGGGACTGCCTACCTGCCGACACCAGAGGACGAACGAAACCTCCGACAAGGTGCCTTGCAGGATTTTGCGTGGGAGGAACACCACCTTGGCTCAGAAGCCATTGAGTCCGGAGAACGGTACGCCCAGCATCTCAAATCTCGGTTTGCTGGCATCGGTTCCGACGCACTCCAAGCCAAAATGCCCAACGGAGAGGAAGCACAGGAGTTCTACCGGCGACGCGGGGACCGGGTTGCGCCGCCCGAGGATTGGTCTCCGTCCGGCCCACCCATCCCCGAGGGCCTGTTGCCCAAACTCCAGAAGTGGAGCCCCGAGCAACTGGAGGAGTTCCGCCAGCACGCCCTTACCGAACGGCCCTACACGCCCGCGGAGTTCGCCCGGGAGTATCCCGGCCAGCACTACGCGCAGTACCGGGCCTTCTACGACTACGCCAAGGAGGCGGGCGCCGCCGGGCCGTTGGAGATACCCGGCTCGACCTGGACTGCGCTGAAGCCAGGCGGCCAGGCGCCGGGCCCCGTGGGCGTCGAACCGCTCGGGGTGGCCCCGGTGCCGACCGAGTTCCAGCCGCCACCCCCCGGACCTACTGGTGTCAGCGTGACACCAAGGCAGGTGGCCCCGGTTCCGACACCAAGCGGGGCGGGTGAGGCGGGTGTGGTGGCCGTGCCGGACGGGATGGTGAGCCCCG
>CAYGZI010000600.1:0-3871 GCA_964354245.1 uncultured Planctomycetaceae bacterium | reverse complement strand
CGAGCCCGCCGCTGCCGACGGCGACGCCGTGGACCTCGTCTCCGACAAGGGCAAGTTCGTCGCGCGCGGGCTCTATAACAGCCGCAGCCGGATCCGCATTCGCCTCTACACCTGGCAGAAGACCGAGCCGCTCGACGCGGCCTTCTGGCATCGCCGCTTGGAGGCAGCCGTCAATCTCCGCAAGGACCTCGGCTACGACGACCCGCAAGGGGCCGCTCGCCTGGTCTTCAGCGAAGGCGACGGGCTGAGCGGCCTGGTGGTCGATCGCTATGGCGTGTACCTGGCCGTGCAGGTGACGGCCCTGGCGATCGCCATGCGCCTGGAGCAAATCGTGCCCATCCTGGTCGATCTCGTGCGCCCGCGCGGCGTGGTGATCCGCACCGAGCGTGGCATGACCCAGGCCGAAGGGCTTGAACTCCGCGACGGGCCGTACTGGGGCGAGATGCCCCAAGGCCCCGCGTTCATCCACGAGCACGGCCTGCGCTACGGCGTCGATCTGGCCGAAGGGCACAAGACCGGCTTCTATCTCGACCAGCGGGAGAACCGCCGGGCCGCCGCCGCACTGATGCGCGGCCGCCGCGTCCTGGACATGTTCTGCTACTCCGGCGGATTCGGCATCGCTGCGTCCGCCTTGGGCGACGCCCGGGAAGTGCTCGGCGTGGACACCAGCGACAAGGCCGTCACGCTGGCCCGGGCCAATGCGGACCTCAACGGCCGGAGCAACTGCCGCTTCCAGACCGGCGACTGCTTCGAGGTCATGGAGTCCCTGGTCGCAGCCGGCCAGCGCTTCGGGGCGGTGGTCCTCGACCCGCCCAAGTTCGCCCGCAGCCGCTCGGCCCTCAACGAGGCCCTCCGGGCCTACCACTGGCTGAACCGGCTGGCCGTGCAGATCTTGGAGCCGGGCGGGGTCCTGGTCACTTGCAGTTGCTCGGGCCACGTGACCCGGGAGGATTTCTTCGACATGCTCGTCGGCGTGGCCCAGCAGACGGGCCGAGACATCCAAATCCTCGATCAGCGCGGGGCCTCGCCGGATCATCCGATCGCGGTCACTTGCCCGGAGGGCGAGTATCTGAAGTGTTTTATCTGCCGGGTAGTGTGATCGGCATGCCCGTAGCACAGGCTTCCAGCCTGTGTCTGAAAGGGCAGGCAAGATGCCTGCCCTACCGCCACAAGGTGCTCCCAGAGCCATTCAATCGACCCGAATCACCTTGATCCCGCCGCGAGTGAGGACTTCACCCGCCACTCCGTTGCGGTCGCACGAGGGGCTCCCTCCTTTGAGGTAAGCGCGTCTGGCACCGATGATCTCTGCGATTTCCAAGGCGTACCGCGCACCGTTGACGTGGAAGCGGGTCACGTCTTCGCCCGTTTCCGGGGCAATGATCCGCAAGCCCTCATTGAGGACCGCAGCGCCCGTGCCGTGGAGCGTCTCGCTCGTCCTGGGCGTCGGCATACCGCCGAGTTGCTCGGGGCAGACCGGCACGAGAACATATCGCTGCCCGAGTCGCTTGATGAGTTCCTCTCGCTTCTTCGGCCTGCGCCCGTGCCAACGGCACGGGATGCCGAGCAGACACGCGCTGATCAATACCGGCTCGGCACGCGTGCCACGATTGAACAGGCAGCCTTGCGTTGGACCTGTCCTACGGGACATGCGACGGCTTCCTTAATGACCGGGCGTTAGGACGCACTTGCCAGGTTTCGATTCAACCCCATGTCCTTGCTCTGGAGTTTACGCTGCCACCGACCTTCCATTAGCTTGATGTCGTCGCTTGTCGCCGATGTGCCGGCAACTTCGAGAATGGAGACCTGATAATCGCTCGGTTCTCGGCTCTTGAGAGCCACGTTGCCACCATGCCCCGTTTGCACGTACTCTTGCCAACGCCCCCAGAACCCTTCCTCGCCGGTCGCGGATCCAACATATTGCTCCTTCGTCTTTGGGCATGCAAGCAGGTAGACTCCGCGCGAGGACTTAAGCGCTGTAGCCCAACTCTTGGGCAACTTCTCAAGCTTCGACAGCGGCTGGATGTAGTTTAGGAACCCGGGAAACTCCTCTTCCCGAAACGACGTCCGCAGTTCTGTAATGGGCTTGTCGTGCCGATGCGGATATTGAACCCAAGCGAGGGCTCCCGGGCCCCAATCGATGAAGAGTCTCCCAATCAGATCGTGAAGGGGATCATCCAAAGTTAGGTCGTATACGTCGCACGTCCCGGCCTTGTCGATGCCACCTTCGATATGCGGCTGCGGCGTGTCGCGTTTTAACAACCCTCGGTAGCTCGCCTTGTACACTCCCACAAACATCGTCTCATCGTTGAGGTTCACGACAAAGACTGCCCAATACGGCGCCGCGAACTTCTTTCGATTCTTGATGCGCTGGATGGACTGGTAGAGTTCAAACTGGGGCCGGTTGTCACGCCAGAGTTCGTACGCGCTACGGCCTCTTGTGGCTCGTGTATCCTTGTGACGGAGGAGGCGAACCTCGGTCAGCGCCAAGCCCGCTTCGCGCAAGATCGTATTGAACATAATCGGCATAATGAGATCACCTCTCTCGCTGTTGGAACGCCTCGGCTTCACGGCGTTTCAAGAGACTACGGCCTGATCACGTCCTTGTGTACGCGACACTTCCTCCAGAGCCAGAGGCCGTACCCCATGGAGAAAACGGCGAACGATGTGGCTGAGGCGTTGGCGATCCAGTTCGGAACACACTTACACCACAGCTCGATCACCTCGTACACCAGAATCACTGTCCACACAATCCAGGTGAAGTAGCTGAAGCCGATGGCGAGACGACTCACCGAGTACCGCCGGCCCGATAACGGCCACGCGTCGTCCTTGGGCGTCTCGATTTGTGCGAACAAGGGACCGGTTATGGAACGCTCGGCGGTCTGAACCTTCTGCTCCCAACTCTCGTACCAGTACTTGCTGCCACGATTCGCCAGGGACCACGTCCATGAACAGACCATGCCGAACGACGCGACCACCACCGCGAGTCGAGGGCTTTTTTGGTGTGTTGCGGCCAGGGCGACGAAGGCTGCTGCCAGGAACCCCCAGAAGAACAAGGCCCTTTTCCAAAACAGATCGATCTCGAACTCTCGCGCTCGGATCGCGGCGTCGTACCTCGCCTGCTCGATTGACCGTGGCGTTTGTTCCATGGTGATCGGCTCCCTCGCAACGCTGGATGCCTAGCCAATTGGCCTCAACTAGGCTCCAAAACGATCTCCACGCGTGCCATCCTACAACACCGGAAAGGCTGGTGCAAGCGGAGTCCGATTCTCCGTGATCGTCAAAGCACGAAGTTGTAGAGGCCGATGTTGCCTTGCGGGTCAAGCGACTCGAACGTCGGGTCGTGTTCCGAGAACGGCCCGTTATCCGGATGGGGACGATGCCGGCGGACTCGCTCGACGCGGCTGCTACGCCTGGAACAGCCCCAATTGGCTGGCGCCGCGGACCGCGGGCGGCCAGCGGCCCGAAATGTGGCAAGAGCCACTGGAGATGTCCGGGTTCTTGCAGGCGCAGACGAGGACCTCCAGGCCGTAGCGCTGGGCGATGGATTTGAGACGCTCCATCATCTCAAGACGCGCCCAAGCCGGAAGCGCTCGCACCCGGCTGTTGTCCGCATGGATCGCCAGAGGCTCCGCGCTGGCGAAGTGGTCCAACATCCTATTGAGCATCAGCTTGTCCTTCACGTGCCGCCGCAGCGATCCGATCACTGCCGGCCGGAGAAAGAGGACGCTGGCGGCAATTCTGCGCACGCCGATGCGGGCCAATGCCGCGCAGAGCGGCTCCAGGCAGTCCGCGCCATCGGTCACGCCGGGCAAGATCGGGTCGAGCCTCGCCTCGACCGGGACGCCTGCGCCGATCAGCTCGGCCGCTTGCG
>CAYGZI010000599.1:0-3890 GCA_964354245.1 uncultured Planctomycetaceae bacterium | reverse complement strand
GTCGGACGGGACCCGCGTGTTCCACGTCAGCGGCAAGGTGGAAGCGTCGAGCGGTTGGCAGGACATGCGACTCCAGCGGATGCTCGGGCACATTCCGGCGCTCTTGCACCCGGAGCCTCGCTCGGTGCTGGTGGTCGGCTGCGGGGCGGGCGTCACGGCGGGCTCGTTTGTGTTGTACCCCGAGGTCGAGAGGATTGTGATCTGCGAAATCGAGCCCTTGATCCCGCCGCTCGCGGAAGAGTACTTCGGCGACGAGAACTACGGCTTGCTGGCAGACCGCCGCGTCGAGGTGGTTTACGACGACGCCCGGCATTACGTGCTTACGACGCAGGAGAAGTTCGACGTCATCACTTCGGACCCGATCCATCCGTGGGTCAAGGGCTCCGCCACGCTCTATACCAAGGAGTACTTCGACTTGTGCAAGCGGCGGCTGAAGCCCGGCGGACTGGTCACCCAATGGGTGCCGCTCTACGAGAGCAATGAGGAGGCCGTCAAGAGCGAGATCGCGACGTTTTTCGACGTCTTCCCCAACGGCACGATCTGGAGCAACGACGCAAACGGAAAGGGCTACGACGTCGTCCTCTTGGGCGGGACCGGAGCCGCGAGAATCGACGTGGACGGGCTTCAGCAGCGGATGGAGCGGGCCGATCACGTGTACGTCCACCTGTCGGTCATGGAGGTGGGATTCTGGTCGGCCACGGATTTGCTGGCCACCTACGCCGGGCTGGGATACGACTTGGGGCCTTGGCTTGAGGGCGCGGAAATCAACCGGGACCGGAACCTGCGCCTCCAGTACCTGGCGGGAATGGGGCTGCACTCCGATCGAAGCAAGCGCATTTACGACGCCATGCTGGCCTATCGCAGGTTTCCCGAGGAACTCTTCGTCGGCTCGGACGAGCGCAAGGAAGCGCTGAGGCAGGCGCTCCAGCCGCCGAAGCACCAGGCCGGTCACAAACCCTGATCGCCGGCCAATGGGAGTTGACGTTGGACAGGGCGCGCCGTTGCGCCCACGTTGCGTAGTGACAAGCCGTTCCTTTCCATTCCATGACCCTGAGGAGACCCACCCATGCGTCGTTGTCTACCGATCCGGGTTGTCCTGCTCGTTGTTTGCCTGCCGTGGCCGGCGAGGGCCGAGAACTGGGCCCAGTTCCGCGGCCCAAACGGCAGCGGCCTTGCAGCGGAGAAGACCCTGCCCACCGAGTGGGGCGCAGACAAGAACCTCGCCTGGAAGGTCAAGCTCCCCGGCGTGGCGTGGTCGCAGCCGGTCGTATGGGGCGATAAGGACTTCTGCCTTGGCCAGAACGGCGTCACGGTCGTGCTTGCGGCAGGCCCCCAGTTCAAGGTCCTCGCGACCAACAAGCTGGACGACATGTTCTGGTCCTCCACCGCGGTCGTTGGAGGGCGACTGCTGCTGCGAGGCGTGGACCACCTGTACTGCATCGCCAAGTAAACGGGCGACGTCCACCACGGTGACCCCCGTTACACACGCCCCATGCCGCAGGGCGATGTCGACGGCATGGGTAATGGTGGATCGCGTGTACTCTGTCCCTCCCAAGCCGATGAGAATCCGTTTCAGCATGTTCCGTCCTCTTGCTCCTCAAAGCTTGAGCGGTTTCAGGTCCATCCTCCCCAATTCGAGATGGACGATCTTCAAAACCGTGTGAAGGAACGCTACGACCATCGGGCCGACGAAGAGGCCGATCGGTCCGAACGCCTGAACCCCTCCCAGGACGCTCAAGAACGCCAGAAGAGGGTGCAGACTCGCTTGGCCGTGCAGAATCAGTGGCTTGATGACGTTGTCGATTGTGGAAACGATCCCGCCGCCGTAAACCGCCAGAAAAACGGCGGTGCCTGTCCGGCCTTCGTACAGCAGGAGCCACAAGGAGACCGGCAGCCAGACGCAGGTTGCGCCCACGAAGGGGATGAGAGCGAAAACCATCGTCAGTAGCGCGAGCAGGAACGCCGTGTCCACGCCCGCCAAGTAGAAACCGAGCCCGGCGAGCAATCCCTGAACCACCGCGGCGGCCAAAATGGCGCTGATCACGGCGCGGCACGTCCTGTCGAATTCGGCGATGATCCGGTCTTGGTGCTCCTCCTCCAATGGAACAAGACGTTTGACTGCCTTGATCATGCTTGGGCCGTCCGCCAAGAAGAAGTAGAGCGACACGAGCATGACCACCAGACCGAGCAGAAAATTTCCGGCCAGTTGGGCGGTAAACCGCACGACCGGACCGATCCATTCTTCCAGCTTCCGATGGATCATCCTCTCCAGGTCTTCCGAGGAGAATCTCATTCCAGCCCGGGCGGTCACAGCCGCCAGGCCGTCAGCCAACTCCTTGGCGAACGACGGTCCGGCCGGCGGAGGAGCCTCCCCGTGCGGACGCGTCAGGCCGTCTTGTGCCGCGTTCTTGCCGTCGCCGACGTTCCGGACGAAGCCAATGGCAATCGCCTCAGAGGCTGCTTGGAGGAGCAAAAACAGCAGCGGCAGAAGCACAATCAGCAGGATCGCCCCGGTGGTGAGTCCGGCGGCCAGCCGATCGCGGCCTCCGCACGTCGCCCTGACCCGCCTGTGGAGTGGTCGGAAAACGACTACTAGGACGAGTGCGACGAACATCGGCAAGATGAAATTGCCCAGAACGCGGAAGAACAAGATCGCCGCCCACACCAAGATGACGACGAGGACCGCAAACGACACAAGCCGCGTCATGCCGACTACTCCCAAGAGAAATCACCGGATGTCGGGCGATGCGTCGGCCACGGCCTGGCTGCCACGGCGAGGAGTCGTCACTACGTCGATGTTCAACTCCACCCGTTCCGGCAGGTCCAAATCCAACGCATCGAGCATTTCCCGCAAACCAGCCAAAGCAAGTTGGATTGCAGAGTATGACTCGGCAAACCCATGGAGAACGATCCGGCCTCCCAGAATCTGCACCTTGAGGCTCTCAACTCGGCCACCCGTTCGCTCGGCGATGGCGCAAGCCAAACGTGTCTCAAGGTCGGTGCCTGTCATGGGCAAAGGCGGTTCCAATGTGTCCCAGGTGTCGATGCCGGGCCGGGCGCGGTCAACTCATTTTCCCAAACCAGCCACGCCGCACCATCCATTTCGCCACTTCCAGCACTGGCGTAATCGTGGCAGCCAGGCAGATGGTGATGAGCCAATCCACCAGCGGCAGGCTGAACGTGCCAAACGGCTCGTGCAGGAAAGGCACGTAGACAATCAGGCCCAGCAGCAGCAACTCCCACAGGATTGCGAGGTTCAGCCACTTGTTACGGAAGGGCCGGTCAAACACCGAACGATGCTCGGAGCGGTGGTTGTAAGCCTTGAAGAATTGAATCATCACCAGCGAGACGAAGGTCATTGTCATGGCTTCAGCAGCACTACGGCCCGAGTTCAGCGCCCACGCGAACAGGCTCAGGTTGACAATCCCCGACCACAGCCCGGCCGCCCCCAGAATGGTGATCATCGGCCGGCTGAAGATGCCGGTGCGCGGGTCGCGCGGCTTGCGGCGCATGATATCGGTATCGGGTGGGTCCACCGCCAGCGCCAGCGCTGGCAAGCCGTCGGTGGCGAGATTGACGTACAGGATTTGCACGGCCGTCAAGGGCAGAGGCAGGCCAACCAACGTAGCTCCAGCCATCAGGCCGATTTCGCCGATATTGGACGAGATCAGGTACATCAAGTATTTCTTGATGTTACCGAACACGACCCGGCCCTCTTCCACCGCCGCGACGATCGAAGCAAAGTTGTCGTCGGTCAGCGTCATGGCGGCGGCCTCTTTGGTCACGTCCGTGCCGGTGATGCCCATGGCGATGCCAATGTCGGCCTTCTTCAGCGCGGGTGCGTCGTTCACCCCGTCGCCCGTCATGGCGACAATGTGACCTTTCTTTTG
>CAYGZI010000598.1:0-3894 GCA_964354245.1 uncultured Planctomycetaceae bacterium | reverse complement strand
CGTCAGCATTTGGCAATCAGCATTCCGTCACCGCCGGAATCTGAAGTCTGAAATCTGAAATCTGATAGCTGAAAGCCGATAGCGTCCCCCCCATAGATGGGCCACCGGGCCGCTATTCGCGACGAAACAGGCAAGTTCCCTGTTTGACTTTGCCGATTATTCCGACAGTGCCGATTTCGCGGACGATAACCCTCAAAGAAGGGGGGACCACCCGACGCACAGCATTCCGCTGTGACTCGGGACCCGATGCCTATGGCAGCGACAAGACCTCGTTGGACATTCTGGCTCTTCCTCACAGTTGGGCTCGCCCCGTTCCTCGCGCATGGCGCAGAGCCGGAGCAAGTCGTCCGCGCGCGCGCCACGGCCGACGTCTGGCTCTCCGACGCCGGCCCGCGCCAGCAGCGCACCAGCGCCGGCAAGGCCCCCCAACTCAAGCTCAAGGGCCTGCAAGACCTGGCCTTGATCCGCTTTGATCTGAGCCAGGTCCTCGGGCGGGAGGTCTTGGGAGCGACCCTGTTTCTCCACCGCGTTGGTGACGACAAGCTCCGCTATCTCCGGGTGTCCACGGTCAATCAAGACTGGGAAGAAGGGGACGGCACCACCCCGTACGGCCCACCCGATGGGGCCACGTTCCTCATGGCCGATGGCACGCCGCGCATCGGTCGGCCCTGGGCATGGCCCGGTTCGACTGCCGCGGATGTCGTCATGTCCTCCGGCAACAGCCTGGGCTGCTGGGCGGAGAGGAAGGAGTTGGACGACGGCTGGATTGCGGTCGAGCTGACCCCCGCCCTGGTCTACGCCATGGCCGTGGCCGACAGCGACGGCCTGGCCGTCATGGACGGCGGCAATCCGGCCAATCACGACAACATGTTCTCCAGCGCCCACAATCCCGGGTATGAGCCGTACCTGATGGTCCGTCTGGGCGGGCCCTTGGCGACCGTTCCGGCAACGCCGGCCGCTGGCCTCGCCCCAGCGCCGGATCGGGCGCACCTGGAAACCGGCGCGGTCCGGGTCTCCATTGAACCCGCCGAGAACGTCTTCTGCTGGCGGGTTCTGTGCAACGGAAAGCCCGTGGACCGCTGGCGCGTGAAGCACCCGCAGCCCGGCCAGCCCACTACCTTCTGTCTGCAAGACCTGGAGCCCAACAAGGAGTGCCGCCTGGAACTCGTGGCGGTTTCGCCCGGCGGGCAAGTGTCGCCGCCGGCCCAGCTCAGCGCGGTGGCCTCGCCGGCCCTCGGGCGCTACAGCCTGGAGCCGCTGGAGCCGGCCCGGGCGTTCGACGCCGCGCCGAGAGAGAATGGCCCGGTGCAGGTTTGGGCCCTCCCGGGGCTGGTGAAGATCAGCCCCACCGCCGCGGTGCCTCTGGCCGACGACTTGGACACGGTCCGCGTGGGCGCGCGGGCCGACGTGACGATCAACGCCGTCTGGGACGGCCGGCAAGTGTACCTCTTCGGCGCCCGCGGCGAGTACGTGTCGTTCCAGCTTTGCGTGCAGAGTGCGGACGGCGGGCCGCTCGGCTCGATCCAGGTGCGTCCCCAGCCCCTGGTCGGGCCCGACGGCGAGCGGATCGGCCCGGACGGCATCGAGCTCTTCTGGAACTGGTATGCACGCAACCGCCAAGGCCAATGGCAGCCGGCGTATTGCATCCCCGTGCAGCCGGGCGCGCCGCTTTCGATCCCCCAATCGGATCGAAGGCTCCCCGAGCAGCGCAACCAAACCATCTACGTAGACCTCTACATCCCCAAGGACGCCAGGCCGGGCAGCTACACCGGGTCCATCGCCGTCAGCGCGGGCCCGGGGCGCGACGTGGAACTCCCCGTGCTCCTGGACGTGCTCGGGTTCACGCTCCCCGACCGGCTCAGCTTCTGGCCCGAGCTGAACGCCTTTCGCATCCCCGACGGCGCCGTCGAGTATTATCGCCTGGCCCACCAGCACCGCTGCGTGTTGAACTGCATGTCGTGGCGTCCCAAGGTCATCGGCCAGGGCCGCGACGCCAAGGTCCAGTGGGACCAATACGACCGGACCGTGGGGCCGCTCCTGACCGGCGCGGCTTTCGCCAACAATCGCCGCTCGGGCGTGCCCGTCGAGTGCATGTACCTCCCCTTCGACGACAACTGGCCCACGCCGCTCAGCCGGGAGACGTACAACTACCAGGGCTATTGGCCCAAGAAGGGCGACGATCTCGGCGCCTTGGTCGAGCATTACCTCACCGCGCCCTACTTGGGCGACGGCCTCAGCCCGCAATACCAGGACGCCTTCCTGGCCGTCCAGCGCCAGTTCATCGAGCATTTCCAGGAGAAGGGCTACCGCCGCACGGAGATGCAGTGCTCGTTCGTGGGCAAGGCCGCCAACCGCATCGAGTTCGGCTCCAACGACTGGTGGACGACCGACGAGCCCTACTACTGGGACGACTGGCTGGCCGTGCAGTTTTTCCTCAACTTGTGGGCCCGCGGGCGAGGCGACGCCGACCCGCGGATCTGGACCGCCCGGGCCGACGTCTCCCGGCCGCAATGGCAGGGGCGCACGCTCCACGGCGTTGTTGATGCGGTCTACTTTGGGGCCGGCGGGTTCGGCACGCCCGCGATGGTCCGCCGCGCCCGCACCCTCGCCCAAGAGACGGGGCTGAACGTGCGGGTCTACGGCTCGGCCAGCCCGGACCATGCGGGCAACCTGGAAAACGTCGCCACGATGCTCACCGCTTGGGCGGACGGCGCCGACGCCTTTCTCCCCTGGCAGACCCTGGGGAGCGACAAGGCGCTGGACCTGAACGACGCCGGCGCCGAGGGGGGCTCCGCCCTGCTGGTCCCGGGCGACCGCTTCCGGCTTCCGGTGGTCGCCGACGTGCGACTGAAGGCCCTTCGCGACGGCCAGCAGTTGATCGAGTATCTGACGCTCCTGGCCCAGCGCCGTCAAATGACCCGCGAGCAAGTCAAAGTAATGCTCCACGAGGTCCTGCGCTCAGGAGGGCGGAGCCGGGCGGCAACCGGGTACCCTCTGGGTGCGGCCGACGCCGATGCCCTCCAGCTTCCTCAACTCTCCTCTTGGCAGCTCTGCCAGCTCCGCCGACGGATCGCCGAGGCGCTGACGGCGCAGTAGCACAGGCATCCTGCCTGTGCCGGACCGCTGTGGCACAGCCGCCGTCTGCCACGGCTTCGCAGAAGCCGTGCTCGCTGGCCACTCAAGCACGGCTTGTCGTTCCTCCAAGCCGTGGCACACATCCATGGATAATCCGGGCCAATCCCTGAACCCTGATCCCTGAACCCTGCCCCCTGACACCGTTGTCCCCTCCAACGCGCTGTCCCTTGATTGCGGGGGCTGCTCCTCCGTGCTAGGATGACGCTCGTCGGGTCTAAGTAGTCCGCTATGGAAGCTCCCATCGGAGGCACGCGACCATGCAACCCAACCGCAATCCAGTGCCGGATCAGCCGAATCCCAAGACCGCCGTGGAGCAGCAGGCGGTCGTCACCACGATCGTCGGCGGACGCCCGCCCGGGGCCGGCCAGCCGGTCGGCCAGATTCCTCGGGGAATTGAGGTTCTGGTCAAGAAGGCGGCGGTCGACGCTGAGTTCAGAGCATTGCTCTTGGAGAAACGGGCCGAGGCAGCCGCGGAAATCGGCCTGTCGCTCGACCCGGCGGAAGTGATGATGCTCAGTGCCGTCCCGGCCGCTCAGTTGGAGGTGATCGTCGCCCGCACTGAGGTGCCCGAGGCCCATCGCCGGGCGTTCCTCGGCAGAGCGGCCGCGGCCATGCTGGCCACGCTCGGGGTGACGACTCTTGCGGGATGCCCGACGGGCAGCAAGCCGGATCGCCCCCCGGGCACCAAGGGTGCTGCGCCGGATCGTCCGCCGCCCAAGGAAGCCAAGGACGAGTCCAAGGAGGAACCCAAACCGCCCC
>CAYGZI010000597.1:0-3903 GCA_964354245.1 uncultured Planctomycetaceae bacterium | reverse complement strand
CTCCAATTCCTGCGCCGCAGCGTCCGAGCAGTCGCACAAGCCGCCCAGCACGCCCGGTTCGCCGCTGCCGTTGAGGCGGACCGCAAACGCACGGTACGTCCGCCCGTCCACGGTCCTTTCCCCGGAGCGGCTTTCCCCGTCGGTCGGGCCGGCGCAAAGCTCGCCGGCCAGAGAACCGGCAAGGGCCCGGTCCACGCCGGGCGCGAGGCCCTCCGCGGCCCTCGCCCTCCCGCGGGCGTCGGCCAAAAACAAGAGGGAAGGCCGGCATCGCTCCAGCAGCCTGGCGACGCGGGCCAAGGAGCCGGTCGGGTCGCCCGGGATCGCTTCCGCGCCAAAGTAGCTCTCGATGACGTCGAAAAGGTCGTCCACTCGTCAACCTACAACTGAAAGAGGCTTTCGTTGGCGCTTACCTCGCGGTCGAGGTCGGTGGCCAGAACCACCACGTCTTCTTTGGTCAAGGCCAGACCTTCGATAGCGCCTCGGGGGAACTGCGCCAGGTTGATTCCGACGGAAGTGATCCCCTTGACGGAGCAGATGAAGTTGGCGATCTCCACGCAATGGACCACTTGAACGTGCGGTCCCTTGTAATTCGCCGAGCCGTGGTGGAACCGCACGGCGGCCACCACCGTGTCGGGAAAGCTCCAACTCTTGGTGACTCCTTCGCCGAGCGTCGTGTGGTCGAATCCGAAGTGGCGGCGCTCCGCGTCGCAGAGCGTCGTGTCCTTGGACAGCGAGCCGACCATCGCCGAAAAGACCTCGTTCAGATGCTGGTCTTCGAGGATGATTCCCACGTCGTGCAGCAGACCGGCCAGAAACATGTCTTCAAACGTGCTCAAACGGCATCGCATGGCGATCATCCGCGAGCAAAGCCCCGCCGCCACCAGGTGCCGCCAGAGGGCCGTGCGGTTGTACGTGCCGATCGAGCCCTGCTGCTTGAACAGGTTGCTGATGCTGGCCGTCAGCGCGAGGTTGCGGATCTGGCGGATGCCGAGGTAGGCAATGGCCTGCTGCAGGTTGGTGATCTTCACCCGCGTGGCGTACGCCGAGGAATTCACGCACCGCAGCACCCGGGCACACAGGGCCGGGTCGTACTCCATGACTCCCTTCAGCTCGCTTGCCCCCGCATTGGCGTTGTTCGCCACCTGCATCACCCGCATCGCCACCTGCGGCAGAGAGGAAATCTCGTGAATCCGGCGGACCATTTGATCGAAAGGCGGGACCGGCTCGGTCGCCGCATACTGCGTGCTTGCCATGTCAGACTCCGGCTTGTGTCAGGCGATGCAGGTCGGACCTATTCGCGCAATTCTAGGTCGCCAAAACGGGATCCGGAGAAGATTCCCGGCAGCGGCAGGATCGTCGCGCCCTGCCGGTGCGCGGCCCTGCGACCGGCATTCTCGGGACAACCGCTACGCCGCTCGCCGAGGGAGAGCCCTCACAGAATCGGGAGCCGGCACAACCCGCCCGGCTCTACAGCCGCGAGTCGCGGATCAGCAGCGAAGCACCACTCACGCCGTCGGGCCGTTGCCGCTCGCGAGGTCGCGGGCGGCAGCCGCCATTGTGGCGAAAAGGTCGGGGAGGTCGTGGACGTCCACCGCCGAGAAGGCGACGCGGACGTCGCGCTCCCCGTCGGCGATCACCCCGATCCCGTACTTCTCCAGCAGGTGCTTGCGGTACGTCTCGGCGTCCAGCCCTTTGAGCTTCAGGCACATGAAATACCCGGAGTTGAAGGGATAGGGCTCCCAGAGTCCGGCATACTCGCGCGCCGCGAGGATTTCGTGGACCTTGCGGGCGCGGGTCTCGAGAATGGCCTTCTTCTGGAGGCGCTCGGCCGCAAGCGACTCGCCGGCCATGGCCTTGACCAGGACCGACTGGGAAAGCTGCGAGCAATTGGAGATCGCGCTGCGGATGGCCCCGGCGGCCTTCTTCTCCAACGCGCCGTACAGGGCCTCGTCGCTGAAGAAGGCCCGGGCGCTCAGCGTCAACATGCCGGTCCGGAACCCCCAGACGAACTCCTCCTTGGTCGGGCCGTCCACCTTGACGGCCAGGATCCGCTCGTGGCAGCCGGCCAGCCGGGCGAAAAGCGACTCCTGCATCAGGGCCTCGTCGTAGAAAAGGCCGAAATAGGCGTCGTCGGTCACCACCACCAGGTTCCTTCCCTCTTCGGCCGCCTCGCACAGCGCCGCGGTGATCTCCTGGGCCTCGGACTTGGCGATCGAATAACCGGTCGGGTTATTGGGGAAATTGAGGACCAGGATCGTCTTCCAGCTCCCGGCCCGGGTGGCCAGCGCCTGGCGCAGGGCCTCCGTGTTGAAGCGGCCGGCCGCGTTGAAAAACGGGTACAGCGCAAGCTGCGCCTGGAACCGCACGCCGAAGAGGAGCTCGTAGTTCTCCCAGAACTTGTCCGGCAGCAGGACCATGTCCCCCTTGTCCACAAAGAGATCGCCGACCAGGCTCAGCGCGTGGGTCACGCCGCTGGTGACGATCGGCGTCGAAAAGCTCTTGCCGGCCAGACTCGGGTTCTTTAGCAGCAGCTCCTCGCGCCACTTCTTGCGCAGGTCCGCTCGGCCCGTGGCCGGGGCATAAGGCAGCGCATCGGCCGGCCCGAGGTCCTGGAAATACCGCATGATCGAAGGGAGGAACATCGGCTTGCCGTCCTCCCTCGCAATGCCGATCGTGGCGTCGTAACGCTTCGCCTTCTCCTTGGCCTCGGCGCTCTGGGCCAGGATGCCCTTGGGGAAGTAAAGCCGCTTGCCCAACTCGGAGAGCATGGCCGCCACGTGGGGGTTCTCCCGCTCGACGACCTCGTTCAGCTCGGCGGCCAGCGGGCGGATGTCCGTGCCCGGCTTCAACAGCGAGATGGGGGCCCTCAGGCGCAAGCGGAGCAGCTCTAGTTGCTCCCAAAGGACCCGGGGGAACCGGTTGCCGAACCGCTGGAAGAAACTGGCGACGCTGTCGGTCTCCTCGTACCAGTCGGACCGGCTCACCGCCAAGAGCTGGTTGAGTCCTTCCCTCGAAATCTCCAAGCCCGTCAGGTCCAGACTCTCCGGCGTCGGCACGTAGCCGATCGGGGTCTTCGCCGCGTCGCCCTCTCCGCGGCAGCGGTCGAGAATCCACTCGATTACGCGGAGGTTCTCCCCGAAGCCGGGCCAGAGCAGATCGCCGTTCTCGCCGGTGCGGAACCAGTTCACGTGAAAGACCTTGGGCGGGCTGGTCATGCGCCGGCCCATGTTCAGCCAGTGCTCGAAGTAGTCGCCGATGTGGTAGCCGCAGAAGGGGAGCATGGCCATCGGGTCGCGGCGGACCTCGCCCAGCTTGCCGAACTGCGCCGCGGTCCGCTCCGACGCCATCGTGGCGCCGACGAACACCCCGTGCTCCCAATCGAAGGCCTCGTAGACCAGCGGGGTCAGCCGATCGCGCCGGCCGCCGAACACGATCGCCGATATCGGCACCCCGTGGTGGTGCTGCGTGCGGAACGACGCCGAGGGGCACTGCGACAAGGGAGCGGTGAAGCGGCTGTTCGCGTGGGCGCCGAGGATCGGATTGCCCTTCTCGTCCTTCATGCCCGGCTTCCACGGGCGGCCCTGCCAGTCCCAGCCTTGGGCGGGCGGCGGGCCTTCGCCGCCTTCCCACCACACGGCGCCGTCCTTGCCCAGCACGACGTTGGTGTAGATCGTCTTGCGGCGGATGGTCTTCACCATGTTGGGGTTGGTCTTCTCGTTGGTCCCGGGCGCGACGCCGAAGAACCCCGTCTCCGGATTGATCGCCCAGAGGCGGCCGTCCGTGTCGATCCGCATCCAGGCGATGTCGTCGCCGACGGTCCAGATGCGGTAGCCCTTGGCCTTCAGTCCCTCCGGCGGGATCAGCATGGCCAGGTTGGTCTTGCCGCAGGCACTCGGGAAGGCG
>CAYGZI010000596.1:0-3916 GCA_964354245.1 uncultured Planctomycetaceae bacterium | reverse complement strand
GGGGCCAGGGTTCATACGTGTGCCCGATAGACAGGGACATGGGCCTGTGGTTCGACTGGACCATGAACGACAGCCTGAATACTGGCGTGGTGGCGTCCGTCAAGGGGATGAACCCGATTACGGGGCAGAAGATGGAGTCGCTTGCCCTCGAGCAGTACGACAAGGAATGCCCCAAGTGCAAGGTTGAGTTCCAGGGCAACCTGTTCTGTCCGAAATGCGAATACAAGTGGCCACCGCAGAACTACGTGGCAAGCCCGAACGTCCTCTGGTGGGACGGCTTCCGGCAGCCGGACGGGACGGCCCTGCCGGTTCTTGACATTCCCGAGTTCCGCGTCGGCGAAGGCGAGCAGATGGTCATGGTCGGCCAGAGCGGCTGCGGCAAGACCACGCTGCTGCACGTGATCGCCGGGATCAGCCGGCCTACCTCGGGCCGAGTCAAGATCGACGGCTGGGACGTCACCCTGATGGAGGAAGCCGAGGTGGACCAGTTCCGCGCCGAGCGGATCGGTTACGTCTTCCAGACCTTCAATCTCCTGCCCAGCTTCACGGCCTTCGAGAACGTCCTGTTGGGGATGACCTTCGGCCGGGTGAAGGTCGAGAAGGACCGGGCCCGGCACCTCCTCCACCGCGTCGGACTGGAACACCGGCTCACGCACAAGCCCCCCATGCTCTCGGTGGGCGAGCAGCAGCGCGTGGCCGTGGCCCGGGCCCTGGCCAACCGCCCGCAGTTGATCCTGGCCGACGAGCCGACCGCCAACGTGGACTTGGGCAACCAGCAGCAGATCGTGGACCTGATCCGCGAGACCTGCCATGAGGAGGGCGTGGCGTTGATCCTCGTGACCCATGCGCCCGAGGTGGCGGAGCAGTTCCAACGGGTCGAGTATCTGGAACAGATCAACCGAGCGTGGGCAAGCCGATGAGTCTCTGGAAGATCGCCTGGCGAAGCATCCAGCAACGTGCCTTTTCCTCGGCCCTGACGGCCTTCTCGATGGCCTTGGGCGTGGCCTTGGTCGTGGCCGTGCTGGTCATCTACGGGGTCATCGATCAGTCGTTCCGGCGCAGCGCGCAAGGCTACGACCTGATCGTCGGCGCCAAGGGAAGCGCGCTGGAGCTGGTGCTCAGCACGGTGTATCACCTGGGGCGGCCGTCGGAGACGATCCCCTACACCGTCTGCGACCGGCTCAACACGGAGAGCAAGTACGACCCGGTTGTCGACGTTGCCGTGCCGGTGTGCCTGGGGGACAACTACAAGGGGTTCCGGGTGATCGGCACCACCACGGCGATGTTCGACCGCCTGAAGTGGTTCGACGGCGACAAGCTGAAGGACTACGAGTGGGCAGAGGGAGAGAACTTCGCGGCCGACGAGCCGTTCCAGGCGGTGGTCGGGGCCGTGGTGGCGCGCAAGGCGGGCCTGAACGTGGGCAGGAGCTTTCCGCCGCAGCACGGAATCGCGGCCGAACGCGGCAAAGAGCACAGCGAGTTCCAGGTGGTGGGAGTGCTCAAGCCGACGGGGACCGCCACGGACCGGGCCATCTACGTGAATATCGAGGGCTTCTATCGGCTCCACGCGGAGCCGAAGAAGGAGGTGACCGCGATCCTGGTTTCCCTCAGCACCGATGATCCCGTGGTCCAAAAAGGCCTGCCCACGATCGTCAGCCGAGACCCTAACCTGAATGTCCAGGCCGTCAATCCCACGGATCAGGTAACGCGGCTGCTGGAAGGGATCGTCGGCAATCTCCAACGGATCCTCTTGATCCTGGCGGTCCTGATCGTGATCGTGGCAGGGATCGGGGTCATGGTGAGCATCTACAATTCCATGAGCGACCGCCGGCACGAGATAGCCATTATCCGCGCCTTGGGGGCCAAGCGGCGCACCGTGATGGTCATCGTGCTCCTGGAGTCTATCCTTTTGGCCCTCGGCGGCGGCGTCATCGGGCTGGCCCTGGGGCACGGCCTGACCGGCGCCATGTCCGGCGTCATCGAGGAGCAAACCGGCGTGGCCGTGAGCGCGCTTCAGTTTCAGCTCAGCGAGCTGATCCTGGTTCCCGGGCTGATCCTGCTGGCGTCGGCGGTAGGCTACATGCCGGCGGTGGTGGCCTATCGCACCGACGTGGCCCAGTCGCTGATCGCGTCGCCTTAGAGATCATGAGCACGCAATCCCGATTTCCCAAGACCCAGCCCATCATCTCCGGCCGCCTGCTGCGCCTGCTGAAGCGGCCGGAGCGAGGGAGCGAGGGCTATCGGGCCGTCAGCGGGCTGGCGGTCTGGTGCCTGATCCTGGGGCTGTTGTCCAGTGTGACGTTTCTCGATTGGTGGCTCGCGGTCATTCCCGCCGGGGCGATCGGCTTGGGCTGGGTTGCGGTCCGCCGCATCCGGTGCAATCCGCTGGAGATGGCCGGCCGGGGAATCGTCCTCTGCGGAGTCGGCCTGGCGATCGGCTTCTGGCTCGTCGGCTACGGCTGGTTGACCTACCAGCTTCGGAATTGGGTGCCGCCCGGCTACCGGGCGATCACTTTTGCCCTCCTCCAGCCTGCCGACGACGACATCGAGCAGAAGATCCCTGAAGACGCCGTCAACCTCGACCGTCTCGACGTCTTCGTCCGCGGCTACATGGTCCCCGGCAAGCAGCGGTCCGGGCTCAAGGAATTCGTTCTGTCGGAGGACCAGGGAGACTGCCAGTACTGCAAGCCGACGCCCGGGAAGACCCAATTGATCAAAGTCAAATTGAGACCCCCGCTCAGCGTTCCCTACACGAGCCGAATGATCGGAGTGGGGGGGAAGTTCACCGCCCTCGACGATCCCAAGGACCCTAAGAGGGCGGAGCTCGGGGGATTGGTCTATCAGATCGAGGCGGACTTCGTCCGTTGACTCTCCCCTCCATTCAGGTGGACGCACACGCCTTCTCGCGGAGAAAACGGACGGGTATACTTGCCTAGGGGTCCTTACCAGCAATGGCCAACTACATCGTCCGCTACGGAGCCATGCGTTTGCTGGGGGTCTTCGCCCCCACCGCGGACCAGCCGTTTCCGCGCGGCACGCGGGTGATCGTCCGGACCGACCGCGGCCTCGAGGACGGAGAAGTCCTCTGCGAGGTCAATGCCGAGGCCCCCGCGGCCGGCGAGGCGGCCAAGCCGGCGCAGATCCTCCGTGCGATGACGGCCGACGACGCCAACGAACTCTGCCGCATGCACGCCCAGGAACGGGAGGAATTCCAAACCTGCGTCAAGTGCATCCGCGGCCTGGGCCTCGAAATGGAGCTGGTGGACGTGGAGCACGTCTTTGGCGGCGAGCGGGTGATCGTCTACTACCTGGCGGAAGGTCGGGTCGATTTCCGCGAACTGGTGAAAATGCTGGCCGGCGAGTTCCAGACGCGGATCGAAATGCGCCAGATCGGAGTCCGCGACGAGGCCAAGCTCCTGGCCGACTTCGGCGACTGCGGCAAGCCCGTTTGCTGCAACACCCACCTCGTCCAGATCCCGCCCGTCTCCATGAAAATGGCCAAGCTCCAGAAGGCGACGCTGGACCCGAGCAAGATCTCCGGGCGGTGCGGGCGGTTGAAGTGCTGCCTGCGGTACGAGTACGAAATGTACGAAGCAATGCAGAAGGAGCTTCCGCCGGTCGGCACGCGCGTGGTGGTCCGGGAGGGCCCGGCCAAGGTGGTCGGGCACGAGCTCCTGACCGCGCAGCTTGTCGTGGAAACGGACGACCACCGGCGCCGACTCGTTTCCGCGGCGGAGACGCCGCTTGCGCCGGACGAGGCCGGCCCGGCCGCGGCGGACAGCCCCGCGAAAGCGAGTCCATAAGACAGGCATTCCTGCCTGTCGCAGGATGACAGGCATTCCTGCCTGTCGCAGGAGGACAGGCATGTTCATCGATCCGCACGACCCCTTTCTTCAGCTTCTCCGGGACGACAAGC